>CAZNYH010000084.1:0-5025 GCA_964577235.1 uncultured archaeon
GGAGGAGGTGGGTTCGGAGGAAGATAATCAAAAATACAATAATTTTGATAAGTCAATCCTGTTGTCTTTTAATAAATCATTTAGGGCAGTTCCAAATTTTACACTTCCAAGTTTAATTTTTTCTTTATTCTCAATAAATTCCAATATTTTTACTCCATTTTCTATTAAATTAGACTTTGGATAAAAAATTAAATAGTAAGGAATTTTTCTACTTTCTAATTCTAATACTATAGCAGCAGGATAAGAAATTAACGCAAATTCGCCTTGTTTGTTTTTGGAAGAAATGAAATTTAATTCATCTCCCTCTAAAAAAATATAAACTTTTTCAGAGCAACAGTCTATAATTCTATCTAAAATATAAAATGAAAACTTGGGTGTTTTCAAGAATTCTATGCAACATACTGAAGGAGATTTATATATATTTATAGAGTTTATTATTTTTCCATTTTTAAATTCGATAGGATCTCCTGTGTAAACATATGAATATGCTTTCGCATCATAAATCAATCTAATCCAAGTGGTTATTGCTAGTCCCAAATTTGTTTCTGAAGGAAAAGAAATAAAAGTTACCATAAATAAATTAAGTAGTTATTAATAGTTAATGATTGGGGGAATTATTGTAGGTCTTTCATTATTTAACCTGAATTTGAACTTTACATATGCTTTGATTATAGGATTTTGGACTTTTGTTGTAGTTTCTATCTTCTCTATTTTTTTAAAAATAGACTTCAAAAAGTTAATCAAAGATACAATAATTTCAATAATTGTTTGTTATCCCATATATGTTTTAACTAATAATTACTTTGCTTTGTTTGCTCTAATTGGATTGTGTTATTTAGGAAATTTTATAGAAATTTATATAGGAAAAGGTTATTAGATATAATAATGAAACAAGTATTTGATGGAGTTTATATTCACAAAGGAGATTTTTACACAAAAAATTTAACTCCTGGAAAAAAAGTATATGGTGAAAAATTATTAAAAATAAATAATGTTGAATATAGATTGTGGCACCCAAGAAGGTCAAAAATGGCAGCAGCATTGAAAAAAGGTTTAAAAAACTTCAAAATAAATAAAAATTCTAGAGTGTTGTATCTAGGATGCGCTGAAGGTACCACTGTAAGTCATCTTTCAGATATATGTACGAATGGATTCATAGTAGGAGTTGAAATCTCTCCATTCCCATTAATAAAATTCCTTGATTTATGCAATTATAGAAAAAATATTGCTCCAATTCTAGGAGATGCTAACGAAATAAAATATAAAGATCAAATAAAAGATTTAGATTTTAATATCTTATATGAAGACGTAGCTTCTCCTTTACAAGTTAACATTTTTAAAAAAAATGCTGAATTTGTTTCTGGATATGGATATTTAGCTTTAAAAGCAAGATGTATTGATGTAACCAAAAATCCAAATGAAATTTATGAAGAAGTAAGAGATAATTTATCAGAAAACTTTAAAGTGATTGAAATAGTAAAATTAGACCCATTTGAAAAAGATCACGCTATGTTTGTTGTAGAAATTAAATGAAAAATATAACAATTCCTATAGAAACTCCTAAAAGAGTATAAAACATAATAACAGGTAAAGCAGGCATATATTTGTATTTTAACACCAAATTTAAACATTCATTTACTCCATATATAGTAAAAATTAATCCAAATAAAGTAACGAAATTTGAAAACGAATTTAAAAAAGATAAGCAAAATGCAATAGGAATAATTACATCACCACCCCCTAACAAAAATATTTTTTTCTTACTTTCCTTAAATTTTGGAAAATATTCTTCAACAATAGGTAAAGATAAAGTCAACATATGTTTTGTAACAAAGACAGATATATAATCATATATTACTAAAAACGCAGAAAATAATAAAAAATATACTGGGGATAATATAGATGATATAATATAAACTCCAACAGAAAATACTACTAAAGCCCAAATGTCTTTCCATATTTTATCATTTACTAAATAAAGTGCAATTAAAGCCAAAATTCCAAAAACCCATGAAAATAATTCATTTCCAAAAACTAAATAGACAAATAAATAAAAAGATATAAATGTTAGTAACAATATAATAGCATTTAACACTTCTTTTAAGATATTTGTATAAATTGCTGCTAACATCCCCAAGGTAATTAAAATTATTAATATAAACAACGATATTGGATTTTCTTTTGGGAATATTAACTCGTTTTGAGTATAAAACAAACAAAACGATAATATAATTACTCCAAGATATTTAAATATTATTTCTTTCTTACTTCCTGCCAAAAACAACATTAAAAATATTTGGTAATATTTTTAATGGATTTAGAAAAAATTATTAAAACTAGAAGAAGTATTAGAAAATATGTCGATAAACCAATAGAAGATTGGAAAATTCTAAAAATTTTAGAAGCCGGAATTTGGGCACCCTCAGCTGGTAATGTACAACCTTGGAGATTTTATGTGATTAAAAATCCAGAGATAAAACATAAGTTGTTTCAGGCAAGTTATAACCAATCCCAAGTGCTTGAAGCTAATGTTTTAATTGTTGTTTGTGTTGATTTAGAAGAAGAATACAAACATTATGGAAATAGAGGAATTGAATTATATTGTATTCAAGATTCGGCAGCCGCTATTCAAAATATGTTACTAATGGCGCATTATTTAGGAATAGGATCTTGTTGGATAGGAGCTTTTGATGAAGAATTTGTAAAAACAATTTTAAATTTGCCTAAGAATTATAGGCCTGTATCTATAATTACTTTAGGATATCCAAACGAGAAACCAGAAAGTTGGAGAAAAGATTTAAAAGACGTAGTTACTTTCATTGAATAAATATTTTTACTCATTTTTAATTTTATGCCGGGGTGGCCGAGTGGTTAAGGCGTGGGACTCGAGATCCCATCCCCGCAATGGGGGCCAGGGTTCGAATCCCTGCCCCGGCGCTTCAACTTTTTGACATATCTATAAAATTCATATTTGACTTGAGATGGTGATAATATTCCAACTTCTGTTACAATTCCGTCGATGTATTTTGATTCAACCACTTCAAAGGCAGGATTTAATATTAAATTTTTAGGCAATAAATTCGTCACTTCTGTTGGATCTCTCATTTCAATAGGTTCTTTTTTTATTTCTGTTTCTGGATCATACTTAAGAATTGAACAAAAAGAATATACTTTTACTCCATAATATTTGGCTGAAAGAGTCATAAGCATTGTCCCAATTTTATTAACTACACTTCCATCATATAATATAGCATCTCCTCCAAATACGAACATATCACATTCTTTCATATAATAATGTGCAGCATTATCTACGATATATTTTATGGGTACTCCTGCTTCTAGAAGTTCTCTTGCTGTAATTAATCCTTGGTTTTTTGGACGTGTTTCAGTTACATAAACTAAAATTTTTTTACCTTCATTTTTTGCTTTTATTATTGTATTTACTACTGTAGATGAATGACAATGAGTCATAACAGTACATTTTTCTGGAAATAAGTGTTTTCCTATGGTTGAAATCCTATCTCTTGATTTTTTTACAATCTCTTTTAATATTTTTATATTTACTCCTTCTTTCCATAAATTTAAAGCGTTCCTCAATAAAGGTTCTGTTGGTCTTGCATAATACAGTCTCTTAAAATCTATCTCGTTTATTTTAGGATTTTTTTCTAAAAATTCCAGAACAGACAAACAAACATTAGTAGCTCCTTGAATTTTTAAACGTTTTATTTCTTCAAGAAGTTGTGATAAACCTCTCATTAAAAAATTTATAATTAAATCCTATAAACATCCACATAATCTTTTTCTTTTCCTACATATGGGTTTTGTAATCCAGTGTATATTCCTATAATTTCAACTCTATTTTCGTATTCTGGTAAAATTCTTAATCCTGGTTTAACAGCAGCCATTGAATCTACATCTCTAGTTAATTCATCAATAATATAATTTAAATCACCTAATGTAAAGTCAGGACCTGCAGTAACATGAACTAAAGCTCCTTTAGCACCTGAAATTGAAACATCTAATAATTTGTTATGTAGAGCATTTCTAATTGCTTCTTCAACTTTACTCATTCCTTTCCCTTGTCCTACGCAAATCATTGCTATTCCGCCTTTTGCCATCACTGCCTTCAAATCAGCAAAATCTATGTTCAAGCGGCTAGGTATTGTTAAAGTGTGTACTAATCCTTCAATAGTTGTGGCTATTATTTTGTCGGCTTCAGCAAACGCTTGGTCTGCTGGTAAGTTGGTCATTAATTCAACTAATTTATTATTATCCACAACAATTACTGTGTTTGAGTGTTCATTTAACTCTTTAATTCCTTGTAATGCTTTTTGACATCTTTCTCGTTCCCATCTAAATGGATATGTAACTATTGAAATTACGATAGCACCTTGTTCTTTGGCCATTTGTGCAATTATAGGGGCTGCTCCTGTTCCAGTTCCTCCTCCCATTCCAGCACATATGAAAACTAAGTGAGCATCTGCTATAATTGGTTCTATTGAACTCTTAGAAATTTCCATAGCTTTTTTTGCTAATTCAGGAAAACCACCTGCTCCTAATCCTTTAGTTACTGATTCTCCTATTAGTATACATTCTATGTTAGGGATATCATTTATCATAGATAAATGTTGTTTATCTGTATTTACTGCTACAAGTCTTGCTGTTGAAACTCCCATTCTCGCAAGTCTTGCTACTGTGTTACATCCCGCTCCTCCTACTCCAATCACTACAATTTTTAGTTCAGGAGAAGTTCCGTAACTTAACTCTCTCCTCACCTCTTCAATGAATTTTTCCATTTAGGAAACCTCCTATTTCTTTATTAAATTTTTAGTATTTTTTAATATTTATGTTTTTTAGGTTGCACACTAACTTTTACATAGCAGTCACCTCCTTTCCCCTCGAAATTCTAAGATTTTCCTCGAGTTTTATAGTCAGTCACTGCCAACGCCAATAAAAACTTAAAAATCAATTCCCTTAACCATTTCTTAGTTTTTAATCTATCTCCAAACAAATGTTTAAACATAG
>CAZNYH010000085.1:0-3156 GCA_964577235.1 uncultured archaeon
TGTATTTTGGAACAAAAGAATATTATAAAAGATTTTTAAATAATCTGAGAATTTCTGCTGAACATTTAAATCGTGTTGAGGATATTAGAAAACTATTAAGTAAACTCAATATAGATTCAGAAATACATGAAGTATTCAAAGTTCCATCAAAAGGCGTTTGTGAATTAATATCAGACATTACTGAAAGAGATTTACCAAAAGTAGAAGAATATATCTTAGAAGGAATTAGAAGATGGGTAGAAAAAATTTGCAAATATATTTTCGAAAAAGAATTTTCAAAGAGAAATTATGATAAATTAATATTTGAATTAGTTTTTAAAAACGCTCATGAGGAGATTAAATGTTATTTAAATGAAACTACATGGGAATTTGTAAAGCAATTACTTGATGAAGAACCATTGATTAATCTTTTAAAGAGCTACGATTTAGATAGTTATGAAGTTGAATTCATATTATATTTAACAAGAATTTATCAACTTGAAGAATGTCCTAGTTTGGCAAAAAGAGCCATATACATATATTTAGATATGTTAAAAAACCATTCTTTTAATGAAGATCAATTTAAAACATTTGAAAAATTACTAAATATTCTCCACAAGCATAACATGAAGTTGAACCCTCAATTCTTAGCAGAAAAATTAATTGAAATTCAAGATGCAAAAACATTTGAGAGAATATTATATACTTTAAAAGCATATAAATGTGTTGCTTTAGTACATTGTGAAGAGTTTTTAAATACAATTTCAAAATTAATAAGTAAAGGAGATAAAGAAATAAGCAAAATAGTCCAGGAGTTTGTTAGTTTATATGTAAAAGATTCTATTGTTGTAGAGACTTTAAGTTTTCGCTAAGTCCATTCCACATATTTACAAATATTTTCATCACAAATTATATGAAAATCACAATTAGCATCGATATGAACTTCTTCCCAGTTGCTATCCACATATTTATTTAATTCAGGAATATATAATTTACCTTCTCCAATTCCGTACTTAATCCATGAAACATAACCATCTTGGCACTTTCCTTTTGCAGCATCAGTAACAATTACTTTATACTTCAAAATATAATTTTCTATTAAGTAATAATTATTTCCATCTTTGACAATGTATTTATCTCCAGATTTAAAAATCACTGGATTTTGAATCAAATTTCCATCTATATACCATTCTAACTTATTGTCATAAATTATTTTTTGTTTTTCATCTACGTATTCAAATTTATGGAGTGGAAATCCATAAAAAGTATCTAATATTATTTCGCATTTATTGCACCATGTTTCTAACATAGAATCACAAACTTTTTTTATTGCACAGCATTTTGAATTACAGACAGCTGGAGTTTCTAAGTTTAAATTAACATCTTCAGGAATAAATTCTGCATAAATAAATACTGAGTCCCTAATTCCATTATACAACACAAAAGTTGCAATAAAATCTCTTCCAAACTCTATAAAAAGCCCAATCAGTATTAGTATAATTCCAAAAATTATTTCTTTTCTCATTAAGTAATTTTATGGATACCTATAATAAGTACTGCATTCTCTTCCATCAATGATAATCACAAATCCTTCAAATGTATTGTTATCAGGAGATATAAAAGTCAAAATTGAATGTCCTGGAGGCAAATCAAAAGTTTCAGTATTTATATCTTCCACAACCAAATTTCCTTTTACATATATATGTTTATTCCAGTCCAATAAAATAATTTTGTTATTTTTGTCTATAACATATCCTTTAACTTCATGAACCAAAACATCTCCTATGTTTGAAACAACTAAAGGAACTTTTGAAAAATTTGTATGTTCAGGTGGAGGGATTATTTTTAATCCACATCTCAATTCTCTTTCTATTTGTGAGGATTTTCTTTCTACAGAATAAGTATATTCAGTTACTACTTTCATTACCCAAGGCAAAATAAATATAGAAATTATTAAAATTGCGATTAGAATTAATATTAACACCGAAATTTGCTCTGAAAAGCCCTTCATAAAAATATTTTAGTATGGGTTATATATTATAATAGAGGTGGTTTGATTGAAGCATCTATTTTTAATTGAAGAAGTAAAGCCCACATATACAATTGAGAAAATAAAAGAGAATGAGTTTATTCTTACTGTTGATTTAAGCGGATGTGAAGAAGAGGACATCGAGATTAGCAAATTTGGGAATAAATTAATAATTAAAGGCTATTTAGATAACTTCATATACAGTAGAACATTTAACTTTAACTTTCCAATAAAGATAAAAGACATAAAGTTTAACAATGGAATTTTGACTATAAGATTTTCATATTAAACATTTGATTCTTACAATTATATGATGAATTCCTAATACGGTAGTGGCAATTCCTGAAAGTACATGAATTTGAATAAGATAAGGCAAATAAATTTTAAAAGCCAACAGTAATCCTGAAATAGCGCAAATTAAAAACAAAATTGTTAAAATTATATTTAAAGTTTTCCGATTTAAAAACAAACATGCAATTATTGAGATTAAACCAACAATTAAAATTCCTAAGTATTTTGTAAAACCTTTCATTATGTTATTAATATTTCTATTTTAATTTCCTATTTAAAAACAATGATTAAAATTATGATTTACAAATTATAATCTTTGACTTGTGATTTTATTCTATTTACGATTTCTTCAGAAATTTCAGTTATTTGAGTTTTACTATATGCAGAACATAAATCATTCTTAACAGAATCAGGAAGAGTATCAAGAACCCAATTAATATGGTGCTTTAAAGTGGTGTCTAAATATAATTCCGCTAATTTTTTAGCCTTAGTTAGTTTATCTGCCGTGATATTTGGAGATGGATATTTTCTTAATTCATTTATTGCTTTGTCTATATCTGATTTAATACTGTCTTGTGTTTGCTTATTTCTTATAGTAGTTAGTTCCTGAATTACTAAATCTATTTGGTTTTTAATCCAACCGTTAAAACTAGAAACGAAGGATATGGCTGCTTCATCATATTCAAAACCAATACCTTCTTTTAAACCCATTTCTTCAAACAATTGCTTTACTTCATCTTCACTTAACGGGTGATCCTGGATAGCCTTCATAAATTTAGTTACCGCAGCCAACCCTTCTGGAGTGCTTGTTAAGTATGGCAAGTGTCTTTGTACCATTAGCCAAATTGCTGCATTTT
>CAZNYH010000086.1:0-3432 GCA_964577235.1 uncultured archaeon
GCGGTTTAGAAACTCCTGCTCATCAGAGAGTAGAACCAGGAGCTATCCATTTAGCAAATGGAGGAGTCTTATTTATTGACGAAATTGCTACTTTGCCACCAGAATTGCAACAAGAATTATTAACAGCGATGCAAGAAAAAAAGTATCCTATAAAAGGAAGAGATGATAGAAGTGCTGGATCAATTGTAAGAACAGAGCCAGTTCCTTGTGATTTTATTTTAGTAGCATCAGGAAACTACGAAGACTTACCAAGAATACATCCTGCTTTGAGAAGTAGAATAGTTGGTTATGGTTATGAAGTAAGGCTAGAAGATACTATGGACGATACTCCTGAAAATAGGATGAAGATAGCTCAATTTATTGCTCAAGAAGTTAAAAAAGACGGAAACATTCCTCATTTCACTTATGAGGCTGCAAAAGAAATTTTGAAAGAAGCAAAAATTATGGCTGGAACTAAAGATAAATTAACTACTAAATTTAGACAATTAGGCGGGTTAATTAGAGTCGCTGGAGATATTGCTAAGAAAAGAGGCCATAAATATGTAGAAAAAGAAGATGTTTTAGAAGCTAAAAAAATATGGAAAACTCTTGAAGAGCAAATAGGAGAGAAAGCGGCTGAAATTACCAAAAAATATTATTTATTTAAGAAAAAAGGCTATAAAATAGGATATGCAAATGGTATGGCAATAATAGGAAGTAAAGGAATAGTTTTACCTGTAGAAGCAGATGTAGTTTATTCTCCAGGAAATGCAAAAATTATAGTTGGAACTGAATTAGGCAAAATAGCAAAAAATGCTATAAAAAATGTTAGTGGTATAATCAAAAAACTTTGTGGAAAGGACTTAAAAGATTACGATATTTATGTTCAATTTATAGGTCCTCATTTTGGACAATTAGAAGGAGATTCTGCATCTATAACAGTTGCCTTAGCCATTTTCTCAGCGATAACTAAAATTCCTGTAAAATTAAGTGTTGCTATGACTGGATCACTATCAATAAAAGGAGAAGTTTTGCCAGTAGGAGGAGTTACTCAAAAAATTTTAGGAGCATTTGAAGAAGGGTTTAGAGAATTTATAGTGCCTAAAAGAAATAAAGATGACGTTGTTTTAGATAAAAAAATTCTGAAACAAATTAAAATTCATTTTGTTGAAACTTTTTATGAAGTTTTGGAAATTTGCTTAAAAGATTGCAAGGAAAAAGCCAGATTATTAAAGTTATATAAAGAATTGCTTTCTTAAATTTCTTAATGAAATTTAGGTTTTTAGGAGTTAGAGATATTTGGGACACAAGTAAAAAACCAAGTTTACTATTAAGATACAAAAATGAATTAATCATGGTAGATTGTGGACCTGGAGCTTTTGTTTCATTATCTAATAAGGAATTTAAGGAATTATACAAAGTTTATCTCACTCATTTGCATGTTGACCATACTAATGATTTACCAATAATTATGAAATTGCACTGGTTATGGTGTGTTAGAAATTTAAAAAATAAACCTTTAGAAATATATGGACCAGAAGGTACTAAAGAATTTGTTGAAAACATTTTTAATAGTTGGAATTATTTAAAAAAATTAAAAGCCGATAAATATATAAAAGTATATGAAGTTGAGGAAAATAAAGGCATATGTGATAATTATTATCAATTAATCCATCCTATTCGCTCATACGGATATAAATTTGGAGATTTATATGTATGTGGAGATTGCGAATGTAACGAAAATTCTGTGTGCGTAGAATGTAAAATATTAATTCATGAATTAAGTTTGGGACTTAATGAAGAAGAAAAAGGAAACCACACAAATCCCCACAACTTTGTTAAATACCTTCCAAACTGTAAAGCCAAAAAGATATTCTTTTGGCATTATGGAAAGACAGTGATAAAAGAATGGAACAAAATAAAGAAATTATTTAAATCTGTGAGAAAAGATATCAATTATTATTTGGCCAAGCCAAATTTAGTCTTTTAACTCTTTTTCAATTTCTTCTTCAATTTTTTTAATATGATATACGACTTTTTTAATAATTTTTCTAGCTTTTTCTTCTTCGGATTCAGGGTTTATAAATTTTTCAAAAATTTTAAAAATATCCATTAAAATTTTAATGAGACTTTACAATACATTAACTAAAAATATAGACTTCATTCAAGAAGATGAAATAAAAATATATTGCTGTGGACCAACAGTTTACAATTATCCTCATATAGGAAATTGGAGAACGTTTGTATTTGTAGATGCTTTAGTAAGTTTTCTTAAAACAATTGGGAAAAAAGTAAAATTTGTTATGAATATTACTGATGTAGATGATAAAACTATAAAAGGCGCTAAAGAAAAAAATATTCCTTTTGTAAAATACGTTTCCTTTTGGGAGAATAAATTCTTTGAACAAAGTGATTTATTAGGGATTTCTCCTGATATATATTGTAGAGCAACAGCGCATATTGAAGAGATGAGAATAATAATACAAAAATTGTTGGATAAAGGAATTGCTTATGTAGCAAAAGAAGGAATTTACTTTAGAGTAAATAAATTCAAAGATTATGGAAAATTGTCGGGGAAAAAACCAGAGCAAGGAGTTTCTAGAATAGAGCATGATGAATATAAAGAAAATGTTTGTGATTTTGCTTTATGGAAATTTTGGAAGGAAGAAGATGGAGATGTTTTTTGGGATATCGAGTTAGAAATTAACGGAAAGAAAAAAGTATTTAGAGGAAGACCAGGATGGCATATTGAATGCTCCGCAATGTCAATAAAATATTTAGGAATGCCGTTAACAATCCATTGTGGAGGAATTGACCTGATATTTCCACATCATGAAAATGAAATTGCTCAAAGTGAAGGAGCATTTGATAAAGAATTTTGTAAATATTGGTTCCATGTAAATCATTTATTAATAAATGGAGAAAAAATGTCAAAATCACTTGGAAATATAATTATTTTGAATGATATTATTGAAAAAGGTTACTCTCCAAAAGCGTTGAGATTATTGTACTTATCTTCCCATTATAGAACTCAACAAAATTTCACATGGGAATCTCTTAAATCTATTCAAAACTTTCTAGAGACAATCAATAAAACATATTATCTCGCAAAAGTTTTAGACGAAAATGGAAATAATTATGACAATTATATTGAAAAAATAAAGGAACATTTATTAAATGATTTCCAAACAAACAAAGCAATATCAGAATTTTCTAAATTTGTTGAAGAAGTTAACAAAACAAAAAATTATAACGGAAGTTTGAAAGTTTTTAAATTCTTTGATAGTATTTTCAAAGTTTTAGATGATAGAGAAGTAATTTTAATTAAAGAATCCAAATTTATTGAAAATCCAAAAACTTTGAAAGAGAAGATGATTTTAAGAAATTATTATAGAGCAAATAAAAATTATGAGTTAGCAGATAAAATTAGAGAAGAAATAAAACCTTATGTTA
>CAZNYH010000087.1:0-7945 GCA_964577235.1 uncultured archaeon
AACTTTTCCATAAAAAATTTCACATTTTAGACCTTGAGATTTTATATATTTTTCTAAGAATTCAACACATTTTTCTTTTTCTTCAGGAATATGTGTTTTAAACTTTATCAAATCGCATAGAAGTTTTAAGTTTGGCATTGAGTTATTAAAAGTAAATAAAATATAACGAAAAATTGTTAAAATATATATATTCGTGATCCCTATATAATCAACTAATGTCGCAAGAGCAAATTACAAAAGTAAAAAACAAGGAAAAGATGAGTGGAAAGATACAAATATTGGAAAAAAATTTGGGAGAAAATTGTGATTTGATTTTACCTAACGATTTAATAGAAAATACAAAAGGATTAGTATGTACTATATTTCATCCAGTATTCGATTCATCTAGATTTTTCATCTTAAAAATTTTAGGGCACTATGAAAACTTAAATATAATTCCCCTAATTGTTGATCATTGTTCTGTTGGTTATGAATTAAATGAAAAAGGAAGGGGAATTTTGATACCTTTAGTAGAAATTAATAATAAAAGGTATTGTTTGTATATAGATATATATAAACCAAAAGGCCAAAACTGGCAAAAAATCCCATTTAGATACATAAAAATAAAAAATGTAAATTATGTTAAAGCCACTATTGAAAAAAAATTTGACAGTTATTTAAAAAGAGAGAGAGTTTTTATATCTATTGAGAGCATTCCTAGAGAAGAATTAGAGAAAGTTGTTTTTCCAATTCTAGGGCCCATCTACGATAAAATAATAAAAATATTTAAAGAATGTCGAGGCAAACGACTTATTGAGGCGTATATAAAAATATATAAGGAAATATTTGAAATTGAGTTAATTCCTGCACAGGATTGGTTAAGAGAAAAATATAAAATAGCGAAAGAAAAAGCAAAAAAAGGAGATATCGAATCCAAAAGAAAAATAGTCTTACTTTATGAAGTTATTAAGTTATTGAAGAATGATAATTATTATTATCCAACACGTTCGGATGGGTATTTATGTTCTTATGAAGCAGCCTTAGGCATAAAAGAAAAAAATGGAGAATTGATATTAGAAGAAAGTTTATTTGAACGAGACGAAGCAGTTATAAAAGCTCCAATAGCATTACTTATGTTAATATTGTTTAGTGATTATCAACACTACGGGAGTTCATATGAATATCCTCAAATATTAATTGAAAAGTTAAAAACAGTAAAGAAGTGCAAATCTGAACTATCAGATTTGTGTAATCATTTAATTAATTTATTAAAGAAAATGCCTGATGGGGATAATCAAAAAGTAAAAGTGGAAATATCTAATCAATCAGCGTTGGTGTTAAAAGCATTGGAAAAAAATGGTAAAGTTGAAATATCTCCAAAATATCTAATAAACAAAATAAAATCAAAGAAGTATCCGTATTATTACATATCTTTTTGAGAATATAAAATTATGAAAATTGCTGATTTACATCAAGATCTTTACTGTCATTATAAGTATCCAGAAATCTCAAAACACGAATTTGTAGTGCTAGATTTAATTGTGGGAGCTATGTGGGCATATAAATTAAATAAAGAACCTTTTACTGAATCAGAAGCATTAAGTGAGTTAAAAAAGTATAAAGAATGGTTAGAATCAAAAGGATTCTATATAGTTTATGATAAAACTGATTTGTATGTTGATAAGCCAAAAATTATTTTGGCTTTAGAATGGATAGAATTTAAAGATCCAAAACCTTTTTATGAAGAAGGTGTAAAAATTGTAGGCCCTTGGAATAATTCATCTATAGGAGGAACAATATTTAATAAATATTTGACAAAAGAAGATAAACAATTTTTAGAAAATATAAGTAAATACTTTATTTTAGATTTATCTCACGCTTCTTACGAAACAAAATATTTTATTTTAAAAAAAGATTATGAAGTCATATTTTCCCATGTTGGAGTTAAAAAGTTAATATACGATGAACAGAACATAGGCAATTTAGAAATTGATATAGTAAAACAAAAGAAATCTCTTATTGGATTATCTTTTTACAAACAACATACTAATTTTGATTTTAGAAAACATTTTGATTGGTTAGTTGACAATCTTGGAATAGAATATGTAGCGATAGGAAGCGACTGGTATGGCTTTCCAAAACAAGATGGAATATCATGGGATGATATTAAGAAAATACTTGACAATAAAGAAATTGAAATTCTTTATGAAAACGTAATTAAATTTTTAGAGAAAAATTTAAAATAAGTTATAAAATCTTTTTCCTATATTCTTCAATCTTGATTTTTACGTATTCTTTAATTACTGACTCAATCTCATATTTTGGAAGTTTCAAACTTTTATTTATTATGTCAACATCTCTTATTTCATTTTTTAACGTTATAAACAAATTCTTTATCCTTTCATCAATTTCTTTTATTGTAGTGCCACAATACATAGCTATTTCAACTAAATAATTATCTTCTTCGAATACTTTAACTTCTCGTTTATGATCTTCATAGTATTCTTCAAAAGTGGGATCCTTAAGCCGATTTTTTAATACCATATATCTGCAAAAATCTTTAAAATATTGTTTAAATTTTGGATCTTTAAGTTTTTTGGTAAGATATTTAAATAAAGATGTTAACTCTTCTTCAACAATTCTTTCAGCTTTTTTAGTTAAGTACCCGACACAATCAAATTTTTTATCTTTTTTCAGAGTTTTTACAATCTTTTTAAATACTGCCACTCCCATAAAAATTTCTTTATATACTTTTATATATAGATTATCCCCTAATATAAGTCACACATTTATTCAATATTATTTCTAATAACTATAGACTTTTCAATAATATCTTTTACACAATAAACTTCGTTTTTATTATACAAATAAAATTTACACTCTCCATTTAAAAATTTTGATTTCAAATAATCGTAATTTAATCCAACACCAGGGTACAAATATCTGTATGCTTTATATTTAACATTTCCCAACTTACGAGTAAATTCTATAGGAACACAATTTGTTAACCTTTTGATTTTATTTCCTTTTACTAAAAAGTCATAAACATGAATATCTAAATTTTTTAAAGAGAGTTTTTTAGTGTAACATTCTAAATCTAAAGAAATATTTACATATTTATCTTCAAAAGTAGTGATTCCTAAATACATTGGAAGTTCATCTCTTGAGATAATATATTTTTTTAATTCTATTATTTTTGAGAAATCTTTGCTATTAGAAAACAATACTTTGCCATTTGTGTTGATGTTTAACTTTATTTTATCACATTTTATATTCAAATTTTTCTCAAAAGTGTCAAAAAAATCTTTAACGTTATATACCAAAATGCTGCCTCTTTTTAAATATATTTTTCCTTTATAAAAATTCTTTGTAAATATTTTTAAATTTTTAAAGTCAAAAAGAAATTCAAATGTATTAACATCTAAATATTTAAATCCCTCCAAATATTGATTTAAATCAACGTTACATATTAAGGAAAATACATGTTCATTTCCTTCCACAAATAAAACATTTTTGTCATAACAATTGTTAATTAAAGCCATTGCAAAAATCACATGATCTTCACAATCTCCTTTTCTTTTTTCGTAAAATTCTTTTGGAGTAAGAATTTCTTCACCAACATCAGGAACATATTTTACTTTATCATTTAAAAATTTGGAAATTTCAAATATTGTTAGAAATAAATTGTCTTTTTTAAATTTATCGCACAATGATTTGGTGAAAGTATCTTCATAAATTGGTTTCAAATATTGTTCTCTTATAAAATATACGTGAGAATCTATCTCAACTGAACTATTATTTTCATCGGGCAAAGATGTATTAATAATTATTGTTGTATTATAATCGACTTCCTTAATAGGAATAGCATTTACATCCTGTGTAGAATTTTGTAAGTTATATATTCCATATAATATCACAAAACATCCTAAAATAAACAACAAACTTAACAATACATAAACTCTCATAAAATTTATATTTTGTACTGTTAATAAGTGTAATGCTAATAACCGTGTTTAAACTAGAAGATGCGGTATATGCATGGTTGAAAGGAGAGCATTATGACATTAAAAAATTACCAAAACATTCTCAAGAAATATTTAAACGTATAACTCACGAATTCGAATATTTGAGAGAGTTAATCAAAAATATGCCTGAAAATAAACTTCATGAGTTATCTGATCAAGTTCCAGAGCTAGAAAATATCACCTCAAAAGATATGTTTATAAAAATGACAGCACAAATTTTAATAGATGCTGTTAAAGGAAATGAATATGCAAGACATACTTTGGAACTAATTAAAAACACAATACAACAATAATTTTTTATGAAAATTCCAAAATGCAGTTTTTGCAATAGAGAGAGTATCTATTATTATGGAGATAATTATTGTAAATATCATTTTATAAAGAGAATTGAAAAAAAAGTATGGAAAAATATTAAAGAATGGAAAATGATTGAACCTAATGATAAAGTTGGGGTGGCAGTTTCTGGAGGAAAAGATAGTTTAACACTATTATATTTATTAAAAAAATTTCGAGATAAATTTAAAAACTTTGAAATAGTTGTTTTATTTGTTGATGAAGGAATTCCATCCAGAAAAAAAGATTTTGAAAATTTGAAATTTTTCTTTGAAAAATATGGAGAAGAAAAATTAATAAAAATTTCTTTTGAAGAAGAGTTTGGATTTAAGATTCCTGAAATTGCAGATAAATTTCCAGGACCTTGTTCAATATGCGGAGTTTTGAGGAGATATGTTTTAAATAAGAAATGCAAAGAATTGGGTTGTAGTAAATTAGCAGTTGGCCATAATTTAGAAGATTTTGTTCAAACTGTTTTGTTAAATCTGTGTAGAAACGAACTCCAAAGAATTGGAAGAAACTTGCCAGTAGTTGGAATAAAAAGTTTTAAAGGGTTTGTAAAAAAAATAAAACCATTATATAATATCAAAGAAAAAGAAATTGCTATTTTTGCATACTTGCATGGATATTTCCATAAAAAAATTCAATGCCCTTATGCCACTATAAATAATCCAAGAACAGAAATCAGAAAATTTTTAAATATCTTAGAAAGTTTTCACCCTACGATGAAATTCTCTTTATTAAATTCCTGTATTAATTTAGCAAAAATTTTAAAAGAAAGATATCAAAATATTGAGATAAATTATTGTAAAATCTGTGGAGAACCTTCTTCTGGAGAAATTTGTAAAGCTTGCCAAATACTGAAAAAATTAAACATTTGTTAAATGTTTATAAATTTCTAATTTCTTGATTAGTTTGCTATTTTTCAAATTCCATACCCACTTGTTTTTTTCAAAATCATATTCACCCAAAATTTTTATTCCATTGTTGTACTCAGAGACTTCAATCACTTTTCTAATATCTTTATTTCCAATAGAGTATCTTCTTAAAACAATTATTAAATCAATAGCATTTAAATCTTCTTTGTAAACTCCTGCATTTAAAATTCTTTGGATACATTCTTTAGAGGAAAGTGCGTGCATTGTAGTATAAACTCCTTTTCCTTGCCCTGCTAGCATGGCATCAAATAAAGCCCTTATTTCTTCTTGACTTCTAACTTCACCTACAATTATTTTATCAGGTCTCAACCTTAAAGTATCTAAAATTAACTCTCTCATTGAAATGTTTGCAATCAAATTTACTTTATGTAAAGAATTTATTTGAATTTCTGGTGTTTCTTCTACAATAACTATTCTTTCTAGAGGATTTTTAATTAAATTCAATATTGCATTTAATAAAGTCGTTTTTCCAGCCCCTGTATTTCCACAAATTATAATATTTGAATCAATATTTACCAACTTCTTTATAATTTCAACAAATATGTTATCAAAAACTTTTTGACGTAAAAAATCATCAATTGTAATTACTCTTTTCTTGAATTTTCTAATTGTGAATATGTGAGTTTTACTAATTGGTGGTGCAGCACAATAAAGTCTGTCACCATTGGGAAGTACAGCATTTAATCTAGGAGAATCTAAAGAAAACTTCCGGTTAATCGATGTTGAATATTTATTCATTAATTCCATAAAATATTCTTCCGTCCATATCTTTAAATCGATATAAATCCATCCAAATTCACAATGATAGCCTAATAATTCAGATTTTAAAGAATTCATACTAATTTCTTCAAAAAAATCATAATCCAATATAGAAAGTATTCCTTTATTATAAGTTAAGTCTAATATTTCTAGAATTCTATCTTTTGTGATTTTAGGCAATTCATATAATTCATCTAAAAGTTCTTCATAAGAAAAATTTTCCTTACATTCAATATAAGTTTTTCTCACATCTTTAATTATTGGAATTTCGTATAAAAAAGGCTTAAATAATTTTGGATAAAAATGAATTGATGTATTTTTATAAATAATGTATTCATTTGAGTCTTCAATCACTTCATTTATCTTTGATGGATTAATAACCCAACCTATATTATCCCCGATGTAGTTTTCTTCTTCCGAAGAATATTTCAACAAAATACCTTTTCCCAAACATATTGGAACAAAATTATTAATTCTACAAAAATCGCACTTTAATAATTTATCTTCAAAAACCAGAGCATCGAATGGACATTCTATTTTCTCATAACATTCTTCTAAATAAGAAATATTTCCAAAATATTTTGCAGGAGCCACACAACTTTTACAAAATTTACAATTTAAAATTCGTATATCTTTAGATACAGGACATTTTAATAAAGCTCTTTTAGCTTTGTTTTTATTGTATATTAGAAACTCCATTAATTTGTTTTTCGATTTTGTTAAAATATGTCTTAAGTTACATTTATTTGTCCAATTTATTTTACAAAAATGCTTTATAATCATCTAAAATATTTTTAAAAAAATATTTTAATGAATTTTGAGGCCCTTGATTTAAAAGAAATTTCAAAAATTTTCAATAAAATGTTAGTTGGAAATTATAAAATTCTTAAGAAAATAATATCTGACCCTAAATTCTGTGAAATAATATCAAAAAAGAAAATTAATGATATAGATGATTTAGAGGGATATCTCAAGATATGTAGTATTTCTAAAATTTTGACCGATGTAGAACTCCCAAAATTAAAAGTTGATAAAGAAATAGTGTATAAATGTATGTATCATGTTGTTAAAGAGAACAGAGACGTATCTAAATTGTGGTATTTTATAGAAGATTGTTACAAATACTGTGAAATCACAGAAGAGATAAAATTAGATATCCTATATGAAGAAATTATAAATTACATTAAAGAATTGAAGCAGGGTGGTAGTCCAGATAGATTAAAATTAAAAGAAATTGATGAAGAAATATATAAGAGGACTTTAACAATAAAAACAGAAAAAGTAATAGAACTTTTAAGTGAAATACTTTCTAGCAAATTTTTAAGCGAAAAAGTAAAAGATATTTTTGAAGAAATATTAATCAGAGTGTTAACTTCAGGTTTACCTTATCAAGTGGAATTCTTAGACAGACTTTTCAAAGAAAAAGAAATAAAATCCCATAGGTTATTAAATTTATTAGTTATTGGAAATATAATCTCAGGTTGTGGTTATGAAGCCCACTCTTTGGTTGCTGAATTTGAAATGGAAGGATTTTTAACTCATGAAGATAGAAATTTTTTGCATAATTATTTTGCCTCAGATATAAATAAAACTTTAAAAATTTTAGATGAATTAATAGCCAAAGTTCCTAACACTTTAAAAAATAAAGCTATTTATCTAAAAAAACTATACGAATACTTATTAGGTAAAAGCCAAGATGGATTATTTTTGTATTTATATAAGAACAAATATGGCGATATAAAATTAGACTTAACAGATAGAGAAAAAGAAATT
This sequence comes from uncultured archaeon, assembly GCA_964577235.1. Classification (GTDB taxonomy): domain Archaea; phylum Iainarchaeota; class Iainarchaeia; order JAADDC01; family CAZMYQ01; genus CAZMYQ01. The sequence goes on from CAZNYH010000087.1 coordinate 7,808, forward strand.
CTAAAAAGAGATTTGAGCACAGAATCATTAGAAAAATATGTAAAATTAAAATTAGTAAGAAAGTTAAATTCAACGTACAAAAATCTTTATTTAATAGTTGTTTTGGAAGAAATATATAAAATATTAAGTAAAAATGAA
>CAZNYH010000088.1:0-1800 GCA_964577235.1 uncultured archaeon
AAGAAAATAATTGATTTCTTTGAGAAATACAGAGACATTAATGTTAGTAAGTACATCAAAGAAAAACCTAAAACTGTTGAGGAATGGATAAAGGAATGGATGAAATTATTTATCTAAAAATTTTTGGATAATTTTATTTTCTAATAAAACTTATTTGGCGAATAATTGTTTAAAAAATACAACTTTTAATATTAAAATATCTTTAAAATATTTTATGCGATATAAGATAGTAGGTGATGACGTACAATATTTAGTAGTGGAACTTTCTGAAGGAGAAAAAGTATATGGAGAAGCTGGAGCTATGAACCATATGACAGCCAACATAAAAATGGAACCAAAAGTAAAAGGAGGATTATTTGGAGCTATTAATAGATTTTTAACAGGAGAATCTATATTTCTTACGGAATTTAAATGTGAGTCAGGAACTGGGTTAGTTGCTTTCTCTCCCGCTTTACCTGGACATATAATCCCAATAGAAGTTAATGAAGGAGAAGAAATTTTAGCCCAATCCGGAGCATATTTAGCTTCTACTGAAAATATTGAAATAAAACCTGAATTTAAATTTAAACTTGGTTTATTCGGAGGAGAAGGTTTAATATTACAAAAAATAACTGGTAATGGAACTGTATGGTTAAGTGCGTTTGGATCCATAATCGAATATGACTTACAAGAAGGGGAAGAGATATATGTCTCTACAGGGCTGTTCGTGGCTTCAAAAGGATGTAATGTAGATGTAGAATTTGTAAAAGGATTTAAATCAATATTCTTTTCAGGGGAAGGTTTATTCTTAACTAAAGTTACAGGTCCTGGAAAAGTGTACATACAATCAATGTCGATAAGTGGATTGGCAGGCGCTTTAATGAGATATATACCAACAAGGTGAAATTACTGAGACACTACTTTTAATTCAATTTTTATATTTTCTGGAATTTTCAATCTTCTTAAAGATATTGTTATTCTTGGGTCTGCTGGACAAATCAACATTCTTTTATGGACTTTTAATACATGTGTGTAGTATGTTTCAGATCCTCTTCCACATGGTGATTTTCTAGTAGCGCATTTTAAAACTTTTGTCCTAAATGGAATTGGACCTTTGCATTCAAGCCCTAATCTATTTATTATTTCTTTTACTTCTTTTACAAAATTATCAAGCACTTTATGGTTTGTTGAGGCAAAGGTCATATACAATAACTCTGGATATGCTTCTAGTTTTTTCATATTTATCACCTTTATTTTTTGTATTATTATAAAATAAAAGAGAAATATATATTTTTCTAAAAAAAAGAATTAGAAAACATCGCAAGCTTTTAATGTTTTTCTTCCATTTGCTTCTGCTGATTTTTTAGCTTTTTCTACTAGAGTCATAACGTATGCATTTAATACATCATATGTTTCCCCAGAAATTCTTGCTTCATTTTCTTTAACTAATTCAGCGACTGCTGATTTCCTTACTAATTTTGGTTCTTCTTTTCCTTTTACTTCTGGGTCAACATCATAAGGTCTAACTGTGGCTCTTCCATTTTCTTGAGCTCTTTCAATAGCGGCTTCTACTATGTCTTCAACAGCAGTGTCTAATGCTTCTAGAAATTCACCAGAAACTCTGAAATCTCCTGCTAATTCTCTAACAGCAGATGCTACTATGTAGTTTGTCATTTAACTCCCTCCCGGGGCCCAAAACGGCCCCATAATTTTAAAAAGGACACAGGTAATATAAATAACTTAATCGGAAGGCCATATATTTTTAATGGAGATATTAGTTATTGTGCTTTCTTTGATGCTTTTAGTAATTTTTACAATTTA
>CAZNYH010000089.1:0-2828 GCA_964577235.1 uncultured archaeon
CTCTTTCTCTTTAAAGTCCCTATTTTCATGAATTTTCATTGCTTCATTGAAAAGATGATTTTTTAAATCATTTAATGCTTTATCTTCATAATTTTTAAGTTCTTTCTCATCTTTCTTTAATAATGGCTTAATATGCTCTAAGATAATTTTTTTGTTCTCTTCGTAGGTTAAGTTCTCGTCTATGTGAGCTTCCAAATCCACAGTATCTGGGTCTATTCCCCTGCCCTTCAAAAATTTCTTTAAATAATGAATCATCTGATTTTTTGATAGTTTTTTTGATTTTTTCTTTTTAGTTTTGCATGTCATCTTTTCATCTCCAAGTTCTTTCATTGCTTCTTTAATTTCTTTTCTTATTTTTTCTAATTCCTTCTCTGGAATTTTAGAAACTTTATGATTGTGTTCTGGGAACGTTAGCCTATATAACAACAATAACCTGCCTTTTGCTGTGTCTTTTGAAATTTTCCCACGTTCATAATCAGAGAGAATACATTTAAGTATGCCTCTGAATTCTTCTGGATGGTCTAAACCATTATTTCCAATGTCTTCAACTCTTTTCCCTAAATATTTGTATTCTCCCATAATACCCCTCAATTTTTAATTTCCTCAATAATTTCCTCTGCCACCAAATTACACAAGATTGTCAATATTACCAACAATATCGCTAAAATCACTACTTTGCCGTTTATTTTCATTAATACCACCTACGGGGATTCTTAGGTATTTGCAAAGTTCTAAAACATTATCTCTATTTGAAATGTCTCCAATTAGTTCATCATTATAATCATAAATTAGAAATCTGAAGTTATCTTCATCAAACACCAAATAGAAATTTTTAAAGACATCTTCATTTACTTTAACCGTTGTTAGGATTTTTTTAACTTCTACTAACTTCATATTTCTAAAAGCTTCTAAAATCCTATGTGGCATGCACAATAAAGCATAAATGAAGTTTTTCTTTTCCTCTACAGTTTTTAAAGAGTTATAAACTTTCCAGCCGTAATTACAAATTGCATCAATGTTTTTTGGTGGTTTAGTATGCCATTCTCTTACATCTTCCTCTATAAAGTTTTTTAAGTGGTAAAAAAAGTTTTCTTTGCTTTTAAATCTATCTAAATAATAATTTGCTATTTCTATCCCCATATAGTATTTTTTCATACTTATCACTCTATCCTAATTTTTGGAATTCCAAAAGCTTTCATTTGCAAATAACTCGGTAAAGTAGAGCCAATAACTAAATTCACATCCTCATGCTCTTCTATGACTTTACTTAGCAGTGTATAACTGTTTTTCCAAGTTTTTAACAGTAGTAGTGGATAATTTGGTTTGTTAAACAAGCTATCAATGTTATTTTTTGTTAATTCAATTTCTTTTAAAAAAACATCTCCATCTGGTAGTGGTATCATTCCACAAAGTTCATAATTTGGAGTTTGTAAATTATAAACTTTGTAAATGTGGTATTTTGGGAAAAACCATCCATCATATTTTGCAAATCCATAATTACAATTTACTAACGTATATTCAAATATTCTATCGAGATAAGGTTTCAAATCATTAGTTATAACTTGTGGAGCTAAGTTTGAAATCGAATTTAGAAAGTTTTCCCAGTCATAATTATTTTTATTTATGCCTAAATGTTTATCAAGCCATTTCGTAATCAGAGAGCAAGAGTCAATAATATGCTCTGCCCAATTGCTCCAAAAGTTATCTGCATTTATTGGGTCAGAGGGAGTAGGATTAAAATAATTTACAAGAAATTCAGCAAAACTCTTAAAATTATCTCCATGCGTTTGTTTCCATTCGTTCCATTTATAAACTCCGTCCATTATACTTTCTGCTCCTGAATATAGTAAAAATCCGAGAATTAATGCTAATCCTTCACCTCCTCCAAGAGCACCTGCAATAACACCTGCAATTTCATCAACTAAGTTATTTAATCCAATATAAAATAAAGCATAAGATAAATCCTCTGTATTGATATCATTTGCAATCTCCCCTAGTCTTTTCTTTCCAACATTTATTACTCCTTCAATTCCTCCAGCAGTGTAAAGAGCATTAAATATCTTCCTCGCATTATCAACTGCTGTTGCAACTCTGTATGTGTTTGGATTATCCAAAGTGTGATTATACCAATCAGCATAATTTTTCATTAGATTATACGCTTCATAGACAAAATTTCTTAAAAAATCTATAAATTGCTGGTCATAAATTCCAAATTCGGCTAATATATCTCTTTCTGTCGAACCAGTTAGTTTTATGCTTCTCTGAACTAAAGATGTAGCTAAACCTATTTGTATATCAGTCCCCCAATAAATTTTGCCATTATTCATCCGATATCCAGAAGGAAAAATCATATTCCTATCTGGAAAACTAATATATGGAACTCCTCTCCACATGTCAAAAGCTAACTGCTGTATTTCTAAATTAAAATAAATATATCCAGTTCTTACATTATCAGGAATATTTGGAATATTAAACCCATAATCAATTAAATTTGGTATATCAATCTCTATGTCAATGTCAATATTATTAGCCTTATAATCAAAAAATTCATTCCCCACCATTAACCTTAAATTATTCCCCTCCATAATCTTCACTCAAAATCTCTACTATCAGATTAACATAAATTGGATTTTCAACAGTTCCATCAATTTGGATTGTTAAATTATTATATCCTATTGGGGAGTTTTTAAACTGCTCTCCAGTTGTTCCTTTGTAGATGTAATAACTGCACAAAGGATAATCATCAATCAATAATGTAAATAAAGCAGGATTTTCATTTTGAAAACCAGAGATAGAAACTTGTAAAACTTTAAATCTTTGTCCAATGT
>CAZNYH010000090.1:0-2261 GCA_964577235.1 uncultured archaeon
CCTTGCTAAGAAAATAATTGATTTCTTTGAGAAATACAGAGACATTAATGTTAGTAAGTACATCAAAGAAAAACCTAAAACTGTTGAGGAATGGATAAAAGAGTGGAAAAATTTAATCAATAAAGTTTTAAAAGAAGTTTAATTAAATTAATCATGTTAGTGAAAACAGAATGTTGTGTTTCACACAAGCTCCAACAATTAGGACATTTAAATTCTTTAACTTCTTTAATTATTCTTCTCCAATTATCTAAATTTTTTCTTATCGTTTTAATTATGTCATAATTGTAATTTTTGATATTTCCAATAATCCATTTTTCAGTCCAATTATATAAACAAGGCCTTAAATTTCCCCATGGGTCTAACACAATATGCGAAATTCCAGCCATACAGTGAAATGGTTTATAACTTCTATTATCTAAATATTTTGTTGCTCCATAATAAAACCAATCTTTTAAGTTATCATACTTTTTAATTAATTCTTTCAAATCTTTACCAGTTAGTTTATTGTTCTCTTTAACTCCAAAATACTCAGATATTTCAAATAAACTACAACTAATTTTTTCCAATGGAAAATTAATTTCCTCAATAAATTTGTCAAAATATTTATAAGTTATCCTTGATAAAGTATAGCCTATAAACACATCAACATAATCTAACTCACAATTTTTAATTAAGTTAATCACTTCCAAACATTTCTTATAATTTCCTTTTACCCTGATTTTATCATGAATTTCTTCAGGTCCGTCGATAGAAATATGAAAATGTAGTCTAACATTAGATTTTGAGGGCAAATTTTCTAAAATTTCTCTAATTTTTTTAGGACTCAAGCAATTAGTAGTGATGTTTACATGAGATAAATTATATTTATTTAATAGATTTTTTATGATTTCTTCTATCCCATTTTTTAAAGTAGGCTCTCCTCCAGTCAATGAAACTATTTTAGTGTTCTTTGGTAAATTTCTAATTACTCTCAAACATTCTTCCAATTTCAATTCTTCTTTTAATTTTTCTGGATTTTCTCTATAAAATCTCCAAATATTACAATGTTTGCATTTAGAATTACATAAATAAGTGACTGCCCAATTCAAGTGGAAAGTAGGGGGGATAAAAGGATACTCCAAGAAGTAGTTCAAAGTATATAAAGGAATATCGAAAATTAATGTCCAAAGTTTTTTTAATTTTTTTAATCTATATAAATATCTCTTTCCAACCATTAATTTATGATAATAATATCTTTTTGGCCAATAACATATAAAGGAGGGATTGAGGAACTTATAAAAATTCAAAGCAAATTTCTTAAGGCCAAAATATTAGAAATTCAAGAAGATAGAAATAAACTTAACTTAATAAAATTTTTCAAGAAAATGATTTATTTTTGGACCTTAAAGGAAACTTTAATATATCATCACCCTGATAGAATAATAGTGAAATTAGGTTCTATAATTGTTTTCCATACCTCTCCTTTTGATGATTTACATATCTTCAAAGATAAATTAAAATTAGAAGGTATAAAGAGTATTTTGAGATTAGGAAAATTTATTTTATCCTGGATTTTTGTAGTACCTATTAATTTCCTTCTCTCAAAAAAAATCATTCTCGTTTCAAACTCCTTAAAATCTGAGTTTCAAAGATTTTATTTTATACTTTGGCCTTTTATAAAACATAAAATATTAGTAATAACCAATCCATACATCCCAAAATTCAAAAAGAAAAACTTAGAAAAAGATATAGATATTTTTTTCTATGGACGGATATATTATAGAAAGGGCCTTGATGTCCTAATCGAAGCTTTAAGAATACTAAAAAACAAGTATAATAAAGAATACAAAGTAATTATTGCAGGAAGTGGAGAATTATTAGACTACTATAAAAATCTCTCTAAGAAATATTCCTTAAAAGTCAAATTCCTAGGACGAGTTTCTGATGAAAAATTAGAAAATCTACTAAATAAATCTAAGTGCGTAGTAATTCCCTCTAAATGGGAGGCTTCTCCATTAGTTCCAAGAGAAACCATAAATCTAAACATTCCTATAATCATATCAAACATAGAAGCTCATAAGGAAATACTTAAAAAAGGTTATCCTCTCTTCTTCGAATCAGAAAATCCAGAAGACCTTGCCAAGAAAATAATTGATTTCTTTGAGAAATACAGAGACATTAATGTTAGTAAGTACATCAAAGAAAAACCTAAAACTGTTGAGGAATGGATAAAGGAATGGATGAAATTATTTATCTAAAAATTTTTGGATAATTTTATTTTC
>CAZNYH010000091.1:0-5789 GCA_964577235.1 uncultured archaeon
CAAAATTCACTTCTCAAAAAATGTCGTTGTAAACTTAATCTTTTTTTAGGCAATATTACTAATTTTTTAACTTTATGTTTTTCACCTTCATCAAGAACGATAAAATATCCCCACGGTCTCTTTTCCATTAAAAAATAATATCAAATATTATTTTGAAAGGTAAAAATATAGTGTTAAGTAAAATGTTAATTAAATTTTCAATTGTGATTGAAATGCTAACTAAGAATCTATTTAAAACTATTTTTTCTGATTCATAGTATTCTATTTTGGATGGAGTTAAAAAACCAATTGCTGATTGTTTTTTAGACGTTAATAACAAATAGACAGCATTATTAATTACTTTTGCTTTTTCTATTTCAAATTCAGAAGGAATTTCAATCGTTTCCGATTTTACTTCTCGATGTATTACATATAATTTAGGAGTATTTTTACAATATCCTATAAGTATACAATAACCTTTACACTCATATCCTTTTGTCTCAAAATTGTTGCATATCACATTTTTATCTTTAACTAGTTTTCCATATTTTGAAACAAAAACATAAAATCCATCTCCTGGATAGAATTCTTTTGCATAAGTAGGTAAGTCTATAGATTGCAACTTTTTATATATTTTTTTAGTTTCTCCATAATCTCCATAGTAGATTTCTTCAGAAATATAATAGATGTCTTTTAAAGGAGGAGTTAAAATTAAAACTTCATCTGATTGAAGTTTATTGTCCTTATAATAGTATTTATACAAGTATAAGTAATTATCTTCAGAATAGGTAACAACGTATAAATAATCTTTTACTATAACTTTTTCGCATGGATACTTTGTAATTTTTTCTTGTAGTTTTCCATATATTAAATCATATAAAACAATTTTACATTTGTTGTTTTCTTTAACCACATACACAAACTTTCTATCAGACACGGGATAAATTGCTAAAATTAAGTTAAATGGAATGTTTAATTTTTTAACTGTGATTAAATTTAAGTTTAGGTCAAATATATACATATTGTAGTCATTATTTTTTGTAATCGATAATACAAATAATTTTCCATCATAATTTTCAAAATCTAAAAATCTATCGTTAAACGCTTTGAAATACACATATTGGACTGATAAGGCTATTGTTAATAAAAGTAATATCTTTTTCATTAATGATATATGTATACGGAAAAAAAGATAAAGATGCTGTATCTCATATAACGCCAGAAGTAAAAAATATAAAAGATAAGGAAAATTTTTCAGATATTGAAGGATTTGCAATTTATTTATCTGGCATAAATGATCCAGTTCCAAAAGAAAGCCCTGTTTTAAAAGTAGAAAGAGTAAATAAAAAAAGAGTTAGAAATGCTCGATTGGAAGAAATTAGAAATGCTATTGAGCGAGCAAAATTTAGATTTATTTTAGATATTTATTTTGATGGAGAAAAATACATTCTTGGAAAGAAAACTAACTTTTTAGATTGGAAATTTGGAGATGATGTTTCTTATTGTTTTTTTGAGGAATTTCCTACACTAATTTTACATAGGAGAAGCGAAGATATTATTTACTCTGGAGATAAAGTTGTTGGTAAAATAGATAGAAATACAGGAGAAATAAAGGTTGGTGAAATTATAACTTATCCACTTGAATGGAAAAACTACTTTGAAATTAAATTAAACACTACCCTTAAAGAAATGCAAAAATTTTGTGATAGAGAAATAGCAGTTCCATGGTCTGGAGGAAAAGATTCTACGGCAGTAATTTTATTATGTAAAAAAATCTTTAAAAGTTTTACTCCTGTTTTTGTAAATACAGGAAATGAGTTTGAAGAAACCTTAAAATATATCGAAAATTTTGGAGTTAAATATGAAACAGTGGAAACTAAAATTATTCCAGGCCCTAATTGCAAAACTCAAAAAGTAACTGCATTATATAATTTCATCGAAAAAAATTTCGAAAATCCTTTAATTATGGTAGGAGATAGAATTACTGAATCAAAGAGCAGAAGTTTAAGACCTCAACATTATAAAGACAAATTTGAAGTATTTGCTCCAATTAAATACTGGTCAATAATTGATATCCAATTATTGTTTAAAATAGAAAATAAAGAACTTCATCCTTTATATAAAAAAGGAGTTTTTAGAATAGGATGCAAAAACTGTCCTTATATGGATTATTATTCGAAAATTGTTATAAAAAAATAATGTGTTTAATCTCTGGTTTTAAAGAAAATCCAAAGTTAATTATAAATCGAGGATATTTACCTGGTTTATATAAAAAGGATGACTGGACATTTTGGTGTGTTAGATTACCAACAAGAGGAGAAGGATATCTGCCATATGTCAACGAATTTTGTGTTGGATTAAATGGAGAAATATTTGTAAAAGAATGGGATGTAAAATATCTATACAAAAAAATTAAAGAATATAAAGAAGAATTTGGATTGCTAAAAGGAATTTTCTATTTATCAAGAAAACTTGATGGTGAATTTAGTTTTTTTGTTTATGATGATGATTTAATAATTGTTAGAGATTTCCCAGGGACAAAGCCTTTGTTTTTTTGGGAAAAAGGATTTTGCTCATTACCAATTAAAGGGATGTCTTTACCTCCAGGATGTTTATATTCATATAAATTAAACAAAATAATTCAATGGTGGATGCCTGAACCTAAAAATTATAATTTAGAAGAAATTTTAGAAAATGCTGTGAAAAAAAGATGCTTTCAAAAAAAAGTAGGAATTCTCTTTTCAGGAGGAATTGATTCATCTTTAGTAGCTTATTATGCTTCCAAATATTCAAGAATAGTATGTGTTTGCATTGGTTTTGAAAACTCACAAGATGTAAAAAATGCCAAAAGAGTTGCTAATGAATTTGGTTGGGACTTGATTATTGAAGAACCTTTTGTAAATCCAAAAATCTCTTATTTGTCAGGAAATAATTTGATGGATATGGAAATTTCAACAATAATATATCAATCATGTAGAATTTTATCTCAAGAGGGTATTATGGTGGCTTTAACAGGGCAAGGAAGTGATGAACTTTTTGGAGGATATAGAAAATATTCTTACAAACCAATATTAAAAGAATTTGACCTATATGACATGTACTTTAGAAATCTTGAAAGAGATGATAGAAGTGCAATGTGGTGTAATGTAGAAATATTATTCCCATTTCTTGACAAAAAAATTATAAATTATGCTTTATATGTTAAAGATGTTGGTAAAAAAGTTTTGCTAAATCTGTGTAAAAAATTAAAAATTCCTGTAAATAAGAAAAAGGCTATGCAATATGGTAGTGGAATTCATAAAAGATTTTTGAAATATAAATTAATAAGGTGATATAAAATGGTGAAAGAAATAATTGTAAAATCAATCTTAAATAAACATAAAAAAAGAGATCCTTGGTTTTTAGATGATTATTCATTAAATCCTTATCAATTATGTGAGTTTAACTGCGTTTATTGCTATATTAGAGGAAGTAAGTATGGAGAAAACATGAAAAATAAATTGGCAGTAAAAGTGAATGCTCCAAGTTTATTGGAAAAAGAACTTCTTAAAAGAGCAAGAAATAAAGAGTATGGGTTTATAGCTTTAAGCTCTGCAACAGAACCGTGGATGTATATAGAGGAAAAATATAAAATTACGAGAAAATGCTTGGAAATAATTGCAAGATTCAAATTTCCAGTTCACTGTATGACGAAATCTCCTTTAATTTTGAGAGATCTTGATATTTTAAAGGAAATTGACAAAAACGCTATTCTACCATATGACTTAGAAAAGTTAAACAGAGGTACTTTGATAACATTTTCTTTCTCAACTTTAGATGAAAATCTTAGAAAAATCTTTGAACCAAATGCTCCTACAATTAAGAAAAGATTGGATGCTGTAAAAAATCTTAAAGACGAGGGATTTAAAGTAGGAATAGCCTTTATACCATTATTACCTTTTATCTCAGACTCAGAAGAACAAATTGAAGAAATGGTTAAAATAGCAAATGAGATAAATGTCGACTATGTGTTCTTTGGAGATCTAAGTTTGTATGGAGTTGGAAAAGAAATTTACTTTAAAGTTTTAGAAAAATATTTTCCAGATTTGATTGAAAAATATAGAGAACTCTATAAAGGAGTCTCTCCTAAGAAAGAATACAAGAATAGATTATATAATACTAGCAAGAAACTGTGTAAAAAATACGGAGTTAAGTGGGGAATAATATGAATGTAGAAGAAATTTTACAGAAACTTAGGTCTATGAGAAATGAAAATGGAATCGAGACTGCAAGAAGGTTTGGAATTGTAACTAAATATGAAATTCTTGGGATTTCAAGAACTGAGTTGAGAAAAATCGCAAAAAATATTGGTAAAAATACTCAACTAGCTCTAAAACTTTGGAAAACAGATATATTAGAGGCTAAAATTCTTGCTACATTGATAGCAAATCCAAAGGAATTTAAAAAAGAATATGCTTATGAATGGGTTAAAGATATCGATAATTGGGATCTTTGCGATCAATTTGTTTTAAATCTACTATGGAAAACAGATTATGCTATTGAAGTGGCAAAAGAATTTTGCAATAGTGGAAAAGAGTTTACTAAAAGAGTAGGATTAGTTTTAATAGCAAAGATAGCAATGAGCAAAAGGATATCCGAAGAGAAAAATTAATTGAGTTTATACCATTTATAGAAAAAAGTTTAAAAGATAAAAGAAGATATGTGAAAAAGGCAGCATTATGGGTTAAAAAAACCCTTAAAAAAATAGAAATACAAATCAACTGAAAACTATATAAACAATTTTTTGTGATTATGGTTTAATGATAATAGTAAGACTAAATGAAATTTTATTAAAGTCTAGAAAAGTTAGGCAAAAGTTTATGAGAATATTAATTAGAAATATGAGACTAAAAAACATAAAAAACATTAGAATTGTTCAATCAAGAATCTACTGTGAAGGTGATGTAGGCGTTTTTAAAAAAATTTTTGGAGTTGAATCAGTCAGTGAAGCGATTGAATGTGACTACAATTTAGATAGAATAGTAGAAATAATAAAAAATATTGCGAAAGAAAAAGAACTAGATGTAGATGTTCAAAGAGTAACAAAAGATTTTCCCATGATAAGTCCTGAAATAGCAAATTACATAAGAAGAAAATTAAAAGAAAGTGGTTTTAAAATAAATTTTAAAAGCAATTATAGAATAGGAGTAGAATTTAATTCAGGAAAAACATATATTTTTGATAATATAATAAAATGTTTTGGAGGGTTGCCAGTAGGAGTTTCAGGAAAAGTTTTGGCTTTGCTTTCCGGAGGAATAGACTCTCCAGTGGCTAGTTTATTAATGATGAAAAGAGGTTGCGAAGTAGATTTTATTCATTTTAAAATTTTGGAAGAAGATTATAACAAGGTTTTGAAACTATTTAATTATTTAAAAGAATTTTGTCCTAATTCTAAAATGTATGTTGTAAATTATAAACCTATTTTAGAAAAAATTAAGGAAAATTTTTGTGAATCATATAGATGCTTTATTTGCAAATACTGTATGTATTATATTTCTTCAAAGTATGGATTACCTTTAGTTACAGGAGATAATTTAGGCCAAGTTGCCAGCCAAACTTTAGATATGTTAAACTTTTACTCAAGAAGATTTTTAATTTATAGACCTTTAATAGGATTCAATAAGCAAGAAATAGTAGATTTAGCAAAAGAATTTGGAACTTATGAACTATCTATAAAACCAAACACTGCTTGCCCGTACTCAGCAAGAAAACCAATAGTTAAACCAGTAAATATTGATTTAGATAGTTTTGTTAAAAATTTAGAATATGGG
>CAZNYH010000092.1:0-1504 GCA_964577235.1 uncultured archaeon
AATCAAAGACAAAACAATAAACCTCATAGAAGTAACTTATGAATTAGATCAAGAACATATTAACAAAGTATTCAAGGCTTTAAATGAGTTAAATCTCAAGGAAGGACTAATAATTACTTGGGATGACGAAGATGAAATCAGGAGAAACAATAAGATAATCAAGGTAATTCCTTTGTGGAAATGGTTGTTAAATTGTTTGCACCAATAATACACAAATTTATTAAAATCTTTGTATTATTAATGCAAACAGAAATATTAAGGCGAACTCTTGTAGATCAAAGAGAATATTTAAATACAATATTGGAAAATGAAAAGATAATAAAAAGAGAGTGTAAATATAAAATTCACACTTGTGGAGCATATGTAATTTTAGGTGTTAGAAGATGTGGGAAATCAATATTATCTACTCAGTTATCTAAAAATTATCTGTACTTAAATTTTTATGACCCTTGCTTGCAAATAAAACCGAGAGATTATAAACAACTTTTAGAAATTGCTCATGAAATTTTTGGAGATTTTGATACTATAATTTTTGATGAGATTCAAGAATTAGACGAATGGAACAAGGTAATTTCTATTTTAAGGAATAAGTATAAGTGTATCTTAACAGGTTCAAATGCAAAACTTTTAAGTAGAGAAATTTCCACTTACTTAACAGGAAGACATGTTGATTACATATTATATCCATTCAGTTTTAGAGAATATCTCAAATTCAAAGGGTTAAAATATAAAATGCTCTCAACCGAGAAAATAGGAAAATTAAAGCATCACCTAAACGAATACCTATATTTAGGTGGTTTTCCAGAAGTCTATAAGTACTCAAAATTTTTCCTTAAGACTATATACACCGATATATTAGAGAAAGATATTATAATAAGGCACTCTATTAAAGAAGAGGATAAGTTTATTCGATTATCAAATTATGTGATATCAAACAGTGCAAGATATATTACTTACAACAAATTATCGAAGATATTTGAAATTAATGTACATACTGTGGAAAATTATCTTAAATATTTGCAAGATGCTTTTCTAATAAAATTAGTTCCATTATATTCTGAAAAATTAAAAGTTCAAGAAAAAAACCCTAAAAAAATCTACAGTATTGATTGCGGTTTAATCAATTTAATTATTTCTCCAAATAAAGACAAACTGATAGAAAATTTAGTATATTTAGAACTATTAAGAAGAAGAGATTACAATTTTAAGTCTTATAAAATTTTCTACTACAAAACCAAGAACAACAAAGAAATAGACTTTATAATCAAAGACAAAACCATAAACCTCATAGAAGTAACTTATGAATTAGATCAAGAACATGTTAACAAAGTATTCAAGGCTTTAAATGAGTTAAATCTCAAGAAAGGACTAATAATTACTTGGGATGACGAAGATGAAATCAGAAGAAACGATAAGATAATCAAGGTAATTCCTTTGTGGAAATGGATAACAAGTCCTATATAGTCCCCTATATTTAGGGATTCATTAGTGCTTTTTAAAATCA
>CAZNYH010000093.1:0-2038 GCA_964577235.1 uncultured archaeon
ATATGGGAAATTTAAGGTGTTAATTTAGCCACATTCAAATTTTAGTTCTTTTGAAAATAATGGTTTTATATAACAAGTAGCCTTTAATGAATCTACTTTATCGTAAATTTTAAGTTTTATTAGTTTATAATTTTTAGCATCCTTATTTCCTTTTTCCTTCTCATATTCCACTCTTCTTTTAGAAAACACTTCACCAACAAAATAATATTTTTTCATGTTAACGTCTTTTGAAGGTTCTATTTTTAAATACTCGTAAAACACAGAATATTCATATGAATTGTTTATTACTTTCACATAACACTCTCCTAATTCACAAAACAATTCAAGTCGTGTTACACTTTCAGGTTTATAATATAGCACAATAGATACCACAAACAAAACTAAAATTATAAAAATTACAAAAAACAACTTTGAAATAAATTTAATTTTCCTTTCAGGAATTTCCATAAAATTTATATAAATTTATGATAATTACTACTCATAAATATCCTGACCCTGATGCAATAATATCCACAATATTAATTGCAAAAATCTTAGAGAAAAAAGGAAAAAGATTCAAAATAGTACTCCCTTCGAAACCCTCTAAATCTCTTGCAGAATTTTTAAAAAAATATTATGATTTTGAAGTTGGAAGCATTGAAGAGCCTATAATAGCAGTGGATGTTGCACATAAATCTCAAATAAATCAAACAAAAATTTTAAATGGAATTTGTTTTGATCATCATAAAAATAGAGAGCAAGTCTGCAAAAAAGAAATCGTAAAAATAAGAACTTCTTGTGCAGAGGTAATTTATGAAACATATCCAAGATTATTTGATAAAGAAATGTTCTTATTATTAGGATGTGCAATTTATTGGGATTCAGGACAATTTAAAACAGTTTATGAAACAACTTGTAGAAACTTTAAAAAAGTGTTGAAATATTATGATTTTGATACGATTGTGAATTTTCTTGAATTAAAACCTGATGAAAATTACTACATTGAATTGTCTAGAGCATATAAAAATTCCAAAATAATTAAAGCTGGAAATTATTATGTAATTATATCTAAAACAGAGCGAATAACTGGTGAAATTTGTGAGAGTTTGAATATGGGGGATTTAACAATAGTTTATAATTCTCTCGGAAAAATTAGTTTAAGAGGCAAAATTTCCGCTCTAAATTTTGCCAAATATTTAGCAGAAAAATATGGTTATAAATATGGGGGTCATGATAAAGCATGTGTAATTCTGACAGATGGAGAAAACATTGAGAAAAAAATTTTAGATTGTTTGAGTGAATATTTCGGTAATTTAAAATTTTTATAAAATATAATGGAACTTCCAAGAATAATAATTAATTTAAAAGCATATAAAGAATGTGTAGGAAAAAACGCTTTAAAAATTGCAAAAGATGCTGAAAAAGTATACAAAGAGACTGGAGTATTAATAGGAGTAGCACCTCAATTTACTGACATTAGATTAATTTCTGAAAATACAGAAATTCCTGTTTTTGCCCAACATGTAGATCCTGTTGAAGGAAAGTATACAGGACATATTTTACCAGAAAGTGTTAAAGAAGCAGGAGCCTTTGGAACTTTATTGAATCATTCGGAAAAACAAATGAAATTAAGCGATTTAGAAAAAGCAATAAATATTTGTAAGGAATTGAAATTAATCACAGTTGTTTGTGCTAATAATCTAAATGTTGCCAAATCTGTTGATGTTTTGAGTCCAGATTCAATTGCAATAGAACCTCCTGAATTAATAGGAACTGGAATTTCTGTTTCAAAAGCAAAACCCGAAATAATAAAATCAGCAACTGTTTTAAAAACTAAATTATATGTAGGTGCAGGAATATCTTCAAAAGAAGATGTTGAAAGAGCAATTGAATTAGGTGCTTATGGTGTTTTATTAGCATCTGCTGTTACAAAATCAAAAGACCCATATGAAAAAATTTTAGAACTGGCTAATGGTTTTTTAAAAGTTTAATTTCAAATAAAAATATAAATTTTAAAATCAAAAGAATGAACTAATATTTGTACTAAAAAGAGAAAATT
>CAZNYH010000094.1:0-7274 GCA_964577235.1 uncultured archaeon
TTAGGAGAATTAATTAGAGTAAGGTATTCTCAACCTTGGTCTCTTTATCAATTTATAGAGAGATTAAAAAGTGGAAAATTAGAAGAAGAAAAAAAGAGAGCTGAAGAAATACTTAGAAAATGGTTGAAAAATTAACTATAAATAAATTTAATCTTTATTTTAAATTCTCCCAACAAACATTTTACATTTATCTCTTCTTCCCCTTTTGAAAATTCAATTTCACAATTTGTTTTTTCTTCCAAATATTCTTTGTATTTTTCTATTAGTGATTTTACATTTTCATCGCATTCTACATATAATTTTACTTTTTGATCTTTTGTCAGACCTTTCTCTTTTCTTTTTTGTTGAATATGTCTGGAAAGAGTTCTTATAAATCCTTCTTCTAACAATTCTTGAGTTAATTCAGTATTTATTTCTATTTTATCTCCTGTTTTTACTTCTTTGCAATTACACAACAACTTTAATAACTCTTCTTGTTCTTTTGTTGGAGAAAAATCTATTGTTATTGATTTTATTGGTTGCCTTAAAGGTATTTTATGTTGATTTCTCAAACTCAAAACTTCTTCTGTAACTTTAATTACTTTCTCAAATTCTTCAATTACTTTTTCATCATATTTTTCTTCCAACCATTTTTCTTTTAAGAATAAACTTTCGTTGTTTAATTTTAAATAAAGGTATTCACTAAAGTGAGGAACTATTGGTGAAAGTAATACTAAACATTTTTCTAAAACATATTTTATAATTCCTTGTTTATTGGGCTTTTCTTTTGCTATTTTTATATAAGTTCTTGAAAAGTCTTCTATTATGAAGTCAGTCAATAATTTGCAGTATTCGTGCAATTCAATATTTTCTGCTTTTTCTTCCAAGATTTTGAACAATTTATATAACTTATTTATTATCCATTTATCCTCTAAATCTCTAATTTCAAAATCTGCTTTTGGATTTTCAATTAAGTTTAAAATATTTAATAATATATTGAATATTCTATAAAGTTCTTTTTTCTCTTGTTCTAATGTGAAATTCATTTCTTCATAAATTGGTTTTTTAGATAATATGAAATATCGATATAAAGTAGCACCCCACTTTTCTAGTGCATCTTCTGCCCAAACTACATTTCCAAGTGATTTTGACATTTTTTCCCCTTTTTCATCCAAAATAAATCCAGTGTATGATAACTGTTTATAAGGAATTTCTTCAAAAACGATTGTTCCAACTACAAATAAACTTTGGAACCACCCTCTAAACTGATCTATTCCTTCCACTATAAAATCACATGGGTAATATTCTCTAGTTTCTTCCAAAGTTTTACAACCTTCTTTATAGTGGGAGGCAAATGACGCACATCCTGAATCAAACCAAACATCACAGATAAAACCACAATGTTTCATCTTCCTTCCACATTCACAATGAATTTCAATTTTTTCAATTTCTGGAAGATGAGGATCTTCAATTTTTTTACCAATTTCTTTTTCTAATTCTTCTAAACTACCGAAAACTTTTATTTTGCCACACTCACATTCCCACAGAGGAATTGGAATTCCCCAATACCTAGTTCTTGAAATACACCAATCTGGCATTGTCTCAATTATATGTTTCAAATTTAATTTTCCAAAGTCTGGAGACCATTTAACTTTTTCTAAAAGTTGCAACATTAAATCTTTATATTTAGTTCTTTCAATCCATATTTGTTCTGATGCTCTCCAGGTAATTGGAGTTTTACATCTCCAACATAATGGATATTTGTGTTTTATTGTTTCAGCATATATTAAAACTCCTTTTTCTCTTAAATATTCAATTACTCTTGGATTAGCCTCTTTAAAGTAGTAGCCTTTAAATGGCCCTTCTGTTAAGTTACCTTTTTCATCCAAAGGTGAATATATTGGTACTCCTTTTTCCAATCCTAGGTGGAAGTCTTCAATTCCATGGCCTGGCGCACAATGAACTAGTCCTGTACCCAATTCTTTTCTGGTTTCGATTCCTGAAACTTCATAATGTTTTCCTTTTTTCGATTCTAATCTTGCTTCGTCTAAACTTTCTCCTAAAGTAACAAAATCTGCACAAACTACTTGTAAGTATTCGCCATACTTTTCTTCTGTTTCTGGAAATACATGTTGATATTTAATTCCTTCTAAATCTTTTCCTTTAAATTCTTCCACAATTACCCATTCTTTTACTCCAAATTTGTTCATAAGTTTTTCGACAGAAGATTTCGCCAAATACCAATATTCTTCTTTTCCATTCCATATAACTTTTACTTTACAATAATCGTAATTTGGATTAACAGCTATTAATAAGTTTGCTAGTAAAGTCCATGGCGTAGTTGTCCAAATTATTAAATATTCATTTTCTTTATCTCTAACTTTAAATTTAACATAAATACTAGGATCCTCTAAAATTTCATATTTATCTTTGACTTCATAATCAGATAAAGGAGTTTGACATTTTGGACACCAAGCCACAGTTCTATACATTTTTTTCAGAATTCCTTTCTCATATGCTTTCTTGAAAAACGCCCAAGAAAAACTAATATATTCTTTATCACAGGTGAAATATGCATCTAAATTAAACCACATCCCTAATTTTTTTCTTACATTGTTCCATATATAAGTGTGAGACTTCATGTAATTTTCACATTCTTTTATGAAGTTTTCTTTTCCAAATTTTTCAATATCTTCTTTTGTATTTAATCCTAACATTTTTTGAACCATTACCTCGATAGGTAATCCGTGTGTGTCATATCCTGCTCTTGCTAAAACTTTATAGTTCTTCAAAATTTTATATCTTACTACAAAATCTTTAATTGTCATGTTTCTTAAATGTCCAACATGAGGTTTTTCGTTTGGATATGGAGGCCCATCTAACAAAATAAACAATTTTTCTCCTTTATTTTTTGCTTTTTCATCTATTTTATTTTCTTCCCAGAATTTTGCAACTTCTTTTTCAATGTTTTTTAAAACTTCAGTGAATTTCTTGGCCACCTCGCATTATATTATTATGTTTATAATAAATATTTTGGATATTCCTTTTTAACTAAATCTATAAATAATCTGCCTTTTTGGGATAATATATAAACATTATCTTCGTAAGAAATTATCTTGCTAACATAATTGAACTTGTTGAGAATATTCATCAAACTAACAACATCATTTAATTCCATCGAAAATTCTCTTGCGATATCTTTACAAGACATTGGAGTATTATATAATTTAAACATTATTTTTAAGCATAAATGGCATCCTAATAGTTTTTCGGCTTCTGGGTTTTCTCTTATAAAATCACTCATTGAAATATTTAAATTGCTCATTAAAAATATTTCAGAGTTTTAAAAAATAATCATTCCTTAACTTTTTCTTTTAAAGATTGAGCTATTGATTTTGCTTTTCCTATAATATCTTCTACTGTTTCTTTGGTTAAGTAATTAATATTTATTGCTAATGTTTTTGCTTTTGATTTCGCTTCTGAAATTAAAGTTTCTATTACTTCTTTTATTGGATATTTAATATTATATGCCAACGAATATGCTTTTAAATATGCTGTTGAAATTTCTTCTTTTAATTTTTCTACGTCAATTGACAATACATCTGGAGTATAAATTAATCCTTTTTCATAAGCCAAAACTAATTTAACATTTATTTTTATTGGCTTTATATTTAAAGCTTCTAAAACTTGGTAAATATCTTGGGTAACTTTTTCTCCTTTTTTCAATATAGTAGTTTCTTTTTCAATATGTACTTTCCCTTTTACTGTTTTAACAGGAATTCCTAATTTTTTCATAGTTGCTATTACTTCTGCAGTTTGTGGTCCCATTGTTAAAGGTGTTTCTCCTTCTGGAATAACTATATCTTCTTCTACTATTGAACCTACTTTTGGAGGTACATAAATACACTCTGATTCAAATAGTTTATAAACTCTTGCTGGGTTTACATTTCCAAATACTAGTGCAGACGGTTTTGAAATCAACTCATCCTCCAAATCTACTCCTAAATTTTTAAATACTCTTTGAATTACGCATTTTTTAGTTACTTTTATTTTGAATTCTCTATTTTTTCTTAATTTTTGCAATAAATTTGCAGGAACTTTATCTATATGTGCTATTCCAATGAAGTTGTAGTTGTTGGCTAATTTAGTATAATCTTCAACTAATTTTTGTTTTATTAATATCGATTGTCTCATGGACTCACCTCAACAGCAGGCCCCATTGTAGTTTTAACAAACACTTTTTTAATGTGCTTTGGGTCGATTTTTTTAGTTAATTCATTATAAACAGTTTCCGCATTTTTTGCTAATTTTTCAATATCCATTTCTTTTGTACCTATTTTACATTGAACGCAAAACACATTAGATTTATTAGTTATTAAGACTGTCTTTTTTAAGTTATTTATTTGAACTTCAATTGCTTTTTGAATTGGTGGGATTGGGACAGGCATTCTTCGTTTTGGACTTAAGTATTTTGCAAATCTTGCTGCAATTTCTTTAATTAGTTCAGGAGGACAAACAATAAACCAATCATATTGTTTTCTCAATTTTCTGATTTGTCTGGGAGTTATTTTATCGAGTTCATCTTTTTTAATAATTTTATCCACTTTTCCTTCCAGTAATTTTGCACTATTGTCGTCAGCAAAAGCACATATTTTTAACTCTTTTCCTAAACCTTCTGGCAAGGTTACTTTTAACTCAAATTTACTTTCTGGTTTTTTTGGATTTAATCCTTTTAATCCAAAAATAATTTCAACACTTTCTAAAAAGTTTCTTTTAGGTGCTATCTCGATAGCTTTTTGGATTGCTTCTTTAAATTTCATTCACTCACCTCTATTTCGCCATTTTTAATTTTTCTTTGAATTTCTTTTGGATCTTCACCATTTACTGTTACTCCCATTGAAACACACGTACCTAATACTTGTAAAACAGCACTTTTTAGAGAAGTACAATTCATATCTTCCATCTTTATTTTTGCAATTTCAATCACTTTCTCTAAAGGTAAATCACCTACTTTTTCTTCTTTTGGGTTGGATGATCCTTTTTCAATGTTTAAATACTTTTTAATATAGGCTGATGTTGGAACTTTAACAATTATATCTTCTACTTGTCTTTTGTCTAAATCTACTTTTAAAATCACCTGTACTTTTATTCCTTCAAATTCTTTGGTTTTTTGATTTATTTGTGCTACTACTTGCCCTAAATTTAATCCTAAAGGACCTAAAATTGTAGCAATAGGAGGTCCAGGAGTGGCCTTTCCCGCAGGAACCATTATGGAAATTTCTTTAGTCATTTTCGCTCACCTTCCTTATATTGTCTAGAGGTATTGTTATAGTTAACTTCATTAGTCCAGATATCAGTTCTATAGTTGCTTCTTTTTTCATTAGGTTAATTCTTTTTATTATTCCTTTTTCTCCTTTTAGAGTTCCGGAAACTACTTCAACTAAATCTCCTTCCTTAAATTCTTCAATTGGAGCTTCTTCTAGCCAGGATTTTAATTCTTCTTCTTTTACAGGAAGTGGTGTAACTCTTATTCTAAATCCAGTTTCTCTTGAAACTTGAAAAGCAACATTGATTAACGTTTTTACATTATCTGCTTCTCCAAAGATATATCCTTTTATTGGTGGTGGTGGAATTAATATTGAATATACAGGAACTTTTAATTCTTCTATTTTTTGTTGCATTAATTTTGCTATTAGTTCTTCTTGGCCTGCTCTTACTTTTATTGGAAATATCATTAAATCACCCTAATAACCACATAAAAATATTTGATATTATATAGTGTATTATATATCCAACAATTCCTAATATTAATATTATTATTCCAGTGGTATATATCATATTATACAATTCTTCTTCTTTAGGATGCCGTAAATTGTAATAAATTCTTTTTATTCCGTCTAATATTGACTTCATTGAAACACCTCATATTTTTTCAATGTCTAAATCTTTTGGTTTTATTGAAAATAGTTCTTCCGCACTTGGAATTTTTGCTCCTGCCAAAACTAATAAAACTCGTATCATGTTCTTTGGCATTGAATCGTCTATCCTTACTCCAAATATTATATGAGCATCTTCTCTGATTCTTTGTTCAATGCAACTTACTACTGAATGTAACTCTGTTAAAGTTACCTCTGTACCAACAGTCATATTCACTAGCGCTCTATCGGCTTCTGAAATATCAATATCTAACAGAGGACATGATAGCGCTTTCTCTAAAGCTTTTAAGGCTCTCCCTTCTACATGAGTTTCTTCTTTACACTCTCCTACACCTACAAATCCAATTCCTCCTTGTTCTACTACTGACCTTAAGTCAGCAAAATCTACATTAACTAATCCTGGCTTTGTAACCATTTCTGTAATTTCTTTTATAGCATTTGCTAAAAGTTCATCTGCTACTTTAAAAGCTTGGTATATTGGGAGATTTGGAGCTACTTCTAATAATTTATCATTAGGAATTACTATTAATAAATCTACCACCTTTTCTAATTTTGAATAGCCATATATTGCATTTTCTTTTCTTTTTCTTCCTTCTGCAGTGAATGGTAAAGTAACTACTGCAACAGTTAACGCTCCTAACTCTTTTGCTAATTCTGCAATAACTGGAGCCGAACCTGTTCCTGTTCCGCCTCCTAAACCGCAAGTAATAAAAACTAATTCGGATCCTTCCAAAACACTCCTCAATTCTTCTATACTTTCTTTTGCTGCTTGCTCTCCTATTTGAGGATTACCTCCTGCTCCTCTAAATCTTGTTATATTTTGTCCGATTAATACTTTTTTGTCTGCTTTTGTAGTTGAGAGATGTTGGACTTCAGTATTAACTGCTATAGTTTCAGCACCTACTACTCCCAACTCATATAATCTTGTTAAAGTGTTACATCCTGCTCCTCCACAACCTACTATTTTAATTACAGGTAAAGATTTTTTATAGAGGTCTTCCATCTCTTGATTATTTTCAATTACTTTTTTTATCATGGATTCCATTAATTATTCAGGTTGCATACTAAATATACCTTTTAAAACAATTTATATTATTTCAACAAAATTATTAATACCACTCCGATGACGGGGCCTTAAATACCTAGCAGGAGTGGTTTTCACCTAGAAGAGACCTAAATGCGGTGTCTCACCGGGCCGCCCGCTGATGAGTCGGAGTTTTAACAGAAAACTCCGATGAGGTTGGAAAGCCGCGATGAAGTTTCCCGATGAGTTGACGAGGGAAACTGAGGTCGCGCGTCAAAGCGCGACGTGATTATTTTTAATAGGAGATATATATAAATTTTTAGGGCTTAAAATAA
>CAZNYH010000095.1:0-4700 GCA_964577235.1 uncultured archaeon
TATAGTTTCTTCGATAGTTAGTGTAATAACATTTGTTGTTTATTCTATTTTGACATTGATTATTTTATTAGTTTCAGTATTCTGTGCTTTTATTCCAATTGTTGGTACAATATTATCAGGAATAATAACGGCAATAATTTCTTTACTGATAAATCCACTTTTCTTTTTAACAATTTCTTATTTTATAGTTTCAGATTTAATAAAAGAATGATACATTATTATTTTTTATGAAGTACATCATTGAAAAAAATAGAGTAAGATTTTTTTTAAGTAAAGAGATGTTTGAAAAAGTTGAAGAAGAGGCTATTCAACAAGCATATAACTGTGCTTCATTGCTTGGATTAGTGGAACCTTTTTGCGTTATGCCTGATGTTCATACAGGATATGGATGTCCGATTGGAGGAGTTGGAGCGTATGATATAGAAGAAGGTATTATATCACCAGGAATGTGTGGCTACGACATAAACTGCTTAGATAAGAATACAAAAATTTTATTCAGAGATGGATATTATATAAAGATTTCTAAAATAAAAAAATATGGGAAAGTTTTACTAAATAATTGTAACTCTCTAAATAGCGGCAAAATATCCTTTATATTATCAAAAAAGCATGATAAAGTGGTGATAATCCATACAAAGTGGGGAAGAAAATTAATAGGTTCATTAGATCACCTAGTATTGTGTATAAATGGATACAAAAAGATGAGTGAAATCAAAGAAGGAGACAGAGTTCTTGTATATCCTTTTGAAGGTGTTAAATATAAAGAATCCAAAAGAACTTTAATAAAATATTTAAAATGCGATTTACAAAGTACGCGATATTTAAAAGAGGGAAATCTTTTGCCTTTAACTACAGATAATCCGAATATTGGGTTGATAGCAAGAATATTAGGCTATGCTTTCAGTGATGGCTATTTAGAAAAAAATTTCAGGCTTAGAATATATAGTAAATGTTATGAAGACTTATTAGAAATTAAAAAAGAGTTAGAAGAAATAAATATAAGGTCAAGCATAGACAAAAACAAATCTATTTATCGTTTATCTATAAATTCAAAAAGTTTTAATTTATTGTTATATTATTTAGGACTAAAAGATAAAAGTAGAGTGCCTAAATGGTTATTTAAAGCACCAAAATGGATAATAAGAAACTTTTTAGCTGGTGTTTTTGGAGGAGATGGAAGTATAGTTATTATAAGAAGGAAAGACATAAACTTAAATCTAACATCAAAACATAAAAGATTTTTGATTGATGTGAAAAAACTTCTAAAAAAATTCAGGGTATACAGTAGAATTTACAAGGTTAACGATGATTGTTACAGGTTATATATAAGCGGCGAAAAAAATATCTACAGATTTCTATCTCTAATAGGATATGAATATAACAAAGAAAGAAGAAAATTAGGAAATTTAGTTTGTGAATATATTAGAAGAAAATTGATTATCAAAAAATATAAGAAAAATATATTTAAATATAAATTAAAATACTTGGACACTTATATAAACAGCCAATATCTAACTAGATTAAAATTAAAGAAAGATTTAATCCCTAGAATATCCTATAAATTTGAAACATTTGAAGAATTTATTGAAAAATATTCTATAGGGGATTTCTTAATAGATGAAGT
Source organism: uncultured archaeon (assembly GCA_964577235.1). Lineage (GTDB taxonomy): Archaea > Iainarchaeota > Iainarchaeia > JAADDC01 > CAZMYQ01 > CAZMYQ01. Next base: position 1,625 of record CAZNYH010000095.1, read on the forward strand.
GATAAAAATTGAAATTAAGAATTCAAGAAAAATATTGTATGATTTGGGAGTATTTCATGAGGCGCACAATTTTATAGCTAACGGGATAGTAGTACATAATTGTGGAGTAAGACTCTTAAAAACTAACATTCATTATAGCGAAATTTCTAATTGGAAAGAATTAGGAAAAAAACTTCAAAGAAATATTCCCGCTGGATTGGGGAGCGAGTCTCCAATAACATTAACTAAATCTCAGTTAGAAGAAGTTTGTATCAATGGAGTGGATTGGGCTATTGATAAAGGATATGGATACAAAGAGGACAAAAAACACATTGAAGAAAATGGTAAAATTGAAGGAGCAGAACCAAAATATATTTCAGATAGAGCGTATGAAAGAGGAAGAGATCAATTAGGTTCATTAGGTTCAGGAAATCATTTTGCAGAAGTTTTAATTGTAGAAAAAATTTATGACAAATCATGGGCTAAAAAAATGGGGTTATTTGAGGGACAAATTTGTTTCTTAATTCATACAGGTTCCAGAGGATTTGGACACCAAATAGCGTCTGATTATATCAATCTCATGGAAAGTGCGTACAAAAAATATGGAATAAAACTTCCAGATATCCAATTAGCATGCGCTCCATTTTATTCAACTGAAGGACAAAAATATTGGAAAGCGATGAAATGTGCAGCGAATTATGCATTTGCAAATAGGCAATTAATAACTCATTTTATAAGAGAAACCTTACCAAATTGGGAGATTGAAATTCTTTACGATGTATGTCACAATATTGTAAAAATAGAGCAACACTTTACGAAAGAAGGAAAAAGAACAGTAGTTATTCATAGAAAAGGAGCGACAAGAAGTTTCCCCGAGCAACCTGTCTTAATTCCTGGAAGTATGGGAACTGCAAGTTATGTTTTAGTTGGGACTGAAAAAGCTCTAGAATTAAGTTTTGGAAGTTCAGCCCACGGTTCTGGAAGAGTTATGAGTAGGAGAAAAGCGCGAAGAGAATTTTCTCCTGAGAGAATTAAAAAAGATTTAGAAAAAAAAGGTATATATGTGTTCTCAACTACTAAAAAAACAGCCGCTGAAGAAGCTCCATATGTTTACAAAAATGTAGATGAAGTAGTAAAAGTAGTTCACGAAGTTGGAATTTCGAAGAAAGTAGCCAGATTAATTCCTAAAATAGTGATTATTCCATAAAATCACAAAGAATTACTTAAATAATAGTTAATTCTTTTTAAAAACTCATCTTGTTTGTGTTTTGGAACAAAACCACCCGCAGCATTTTTATGCCCGCCTCCTTCACCTCCTAATTCAAAACAAATTTTTTTCATGATTTCTCCTAAATTAATGTCCAATTTACTTCTTGCTGAAACTTTAAAATACTCTCCATAATCAGCAAAACCAATCACTAATGGCTTGTTATTGCTAATCATCCCACATACGACCCCAACAATTGAAGGATTTTTAATTTCAAACCAGCAGAATTTTCCATTTTCTTTTAAGTCTAAATTACTTAATACATTTTTAATATTTTCGCAATATTTTTTATATTCTAATTTAATTAAATCTAAACCTTTTCTTTCGGTTAAGTATTTTAGACCTATTTTCCAGTTGTTGTTTCTACCACAACTATTTATTAAAGTTGCAATTTCTTCCAAAGTTATGTCTTCATACCAATCAATGAACATATAACCCAGGTTTTCTTGCTTTTTATTTGAGTTTTTTATTACAAATTTTATTATCTCTTTTTTTAAATTATTTTCAAGGTACCCATATTTATAATTTTCATCAATTCCAATTGAATAAATAAATTTTTTAATATTTTCTGGGTTTATTCGAGTATTTGAAATTAAAAAATTATAAATATTTTTTAAGAAATATCCAAAAAAGGTTAAGTCGTAAGTTTTTTCAATATATTCTGGTAAATAATTCAAAGGAATTTTATTGATTCCGTGTAAATTACCATCTTTTTTTTGGACATCTCCAAGGACTCCTATTAAACTTATTCTAGAAGTATTTATCTCAAATTTTTTAGAAATTAAAAACATTATTGAAGATGTGCACGCCTCATAATCTCCATAATTATAATATCTAGTATTTATCACATTTTTGTGATACTTTTCAGGTGGATGATGATCTATTATCAAAAAGTTTTTAAACTTATTTTCTATTAAAGAAATATGGTTCGAGCCAAAATCTAAAAATATTAAATTAGCATCGTTTGGAATTTCCTCTAAAATATTTTTTGTTAATTGCTCAAAAACAAAAACTTTATATGATTTACCTAAATGTTCTAATATTTTTATCATTTGAGCACAACTACATAATCCATCTGTATCATAATGTGCAATTACATAAATATCATCCCAATCTAAAAAGTTTAAATTTTTCATTAAAATATATTTTTAATTAGTTTCTCCTTTATAAATGCAACTAACAAAGTCAATAAAACCCCAACAATTAAAATGATTGAAAACACATCTAAATAAAAATCTTGAGCTAATTTGACGTTAACAATTTTTATATATCCTTCCTCTTGAAATGGAAGGCAAGAATTGTCTAATCCTCCATCTGCTAAATATGCCAACTCTTTATCATAACATTTTGGAATAATAATAAATTTATATTCTTCTTTTAATTGTTTTAATTTCTCTTTTTCTGGGCTAAATTCTATTTTAAAATTTTTGTCATCTTTGAAAAAGTCAATGATAATTGGTTTATCATATAAAAATAATTCACTAACTTTTCCTTGTTTGAATTTTAAAGTTTCTATATATTTTGGAGAATTTGCTAGTGAGCAAATAATAGTATCTTGAATAGAATTTATCTCGCCATTTTCTTTCTGGGGGATATGTAATGGTTTTTCTCCTTTTAGTTGCAAAATTATTGAATATAAACACACATCATTGTAATCTGAAGGATTATAATTATAGTCACAATTAATTGAACCTTTGATTAAGTATTTATTCATACACTTTATAAAATTTTTATAATTCCCTGTGGGTTTTGCGGGAATTCCTATTAAAATTCTTGCTTCAGAATTAAAGTCTAAACATTTTTTTCCAATAATTTTATCATAATGCATTT
>CAZNYH010000096.1:0-1783 GCA_964577235.1 uncultured archaeon
GGTGGTAGGCGAAGATACAAGACCTCAAAATAAAATTATAAAGTTTGCCTTAATTTCAGGAATTTTATCAACTGGAATCAAAATTATAGATGTAGGTGTTTCACCCACACCAGCGATTCAATATTTTGTAAAAAATTTCTATAAAGGAGGGGTAGTAATTACAGCATCTCACAATCCTCCTGAATATACAGGAATAAAGTTTATTCAAGAGTCAGGTTCTGAATTTTTTAGAGATATGGAAATCTCACTAAAAAAAATTTTAAACACCAAAAATTTTAAAATAGGGGTTGGAAATTATATAATTTCAGAATGTAATAACTTTTATATAGAAAATCTATTAAAACATGCCAAAATAAGTAAAACTTATAAAGTAGTTGTTGATTGTGGTGGTGGAGCAACCTGTTATACAACCCCAAAATTACTAAAAGAATTAGGATGTGAAGTGATTACTATAAATTCCAATCCTGGAATTTTTTCAAGAAATCCTGAACCTTCTCCAGAAAATTTAAAATTACTCATGAAAGTAGTTAAAGAAACTGATGCAGATTTAGGAATAGCTCACGATGGAGATGGAGATAGAACAATATTTATAGATGAAAATGGTAATTTTGTTCCAGGGGAAATATCTTTTGCAATAATAGCAAAATATATTTTAGAGAAAAAGAAAGGAAAAGTAATTACTCCAGTTTCGACATCAAAATGCGTAGAAGATGTTGTTAAAGAAACGGGTGGAAGAATAATATACACTAAAGTTGGAGCTCCGGTAATAGAAGAAGTAATCCTAAAAGAAAATGCAATTTTAGGAGGAGAAGAAAACGGTGGGATTATATATCCTGACTGGTTAAATGCTCGAGACGGAGGAATGACAATAGTCAAAATGTTGGAGATACTAGAAGATAGAAAACTTTCTGAGTTAATAAATGAAATTCCAAAATATTATACAATAAAACATAAAATTCCTTATAAAGAAGGAATCATTGAAAAATTAAAAGAAAAATATCCTGAAAGCGACTTTACTGATGGAATAAAAATATTTTTTGAAGACGGATGGGTCTTAGTTAGAAAATCAGGAACGGAACCTATCTATAGAATATTTTCAGAGGCTAAAACTAAAGAAAAAGCAGAAAAATATTTGAAAGAGATTTTAGATATCATTCATCGACAATAATGTTTCATTTGTCTTTTACAAATGTCTTCAATTTCTTTTTCAATATCTTCCTTTAACGCTTTTATAATATCTTTAGTATCTTCGTTAATTTCAATATCATAAAGAATTTCGCATAACTCTTTACAAATTGAATATTCATCTTTTAATTTTACCATTTCAAGCAATCTATTTCTCTCAATTAAAATTTTGTTTACATTATCTAGAAAGTCCGTATATGATTTTGGATAAGTTTCGTCGTCTACATAAAATAAATTTTTAAACCAAATGTTAACACATATTTCTGCAAATCGATTAAATAAGTTGTATTTCCTTAAAACAAATATAAAATATTCAAAATCATATAGAGTATCTCTTGAAATTTTTATTATTTTCTCAACTAACTTTTCTGCGATTTCTTCTTCACTGTTGTTTGAGTTAATACATTTATCAACTATGTATGCTCCTATACATAATATTTGTGAAACTGATGTACTAAAACTATCAGAAGTTTCGAATCCTTCAGTAGTTATTTTTATAATGTTAAAAAATACAGATGGATCTAAATATATTAAGTTGCCAAATTTTGGATTATTTTTAAAAAATCTTTTTAGATTATTTATATTTTTTTCTTTATTG
>CAZNYH010000097.1:0-2717 GCA_964577235.1 uncultured archaeon
TTTAAGAAATACCTATAGGTATTGAAAGGCAATACATTTTAAAACTCCTGAGTGTATAGTTCCAGTTTAAGAAATACCTATAGGTATTGAAAGAAAATATATTTTACTCAAAAGAACGATTAATAAAAAATGTTGAAATGTTTAAGAAATACCTATAGGTATTAAAAATTATATCTTTAAATCTTAAAACATATTATGAAGTTTAGATGCCCTATTTGTGGAAAGGAAATTGAAAAATTAGGTGTTTGTGACAATTGTAAGAAAATAAAATTAACTAAAAGAAGAAATTATATTGAAGTGTGTAAAAAATGTGGTAGAATTCATTACAAGCAAGGATTTCAATATGTTGATTTAAAATTTCCATTGAAAAACATATATAAGGAAAAGGTAGAAATTGTAGATTATGAAATTTTAGAGAATAAAATAAAATTAAAAGTAAAATACGAAAATAAGGTTATAGAGGATGAAATAAACATAAAATATTCTGTCTGTAAAGATTGTATACGAAAAGATTCCCATTATTACGAATCCATCATTCAGTTGAGGACTTCAAATAATCGAGAACTTCTGGAATTTATAAAAGATTTTGTTGAAAATATAAATATGCCGCGAAATTTTATATCTAAAATCGAAGACAGAAAAGAAGGAATTGATATATATTTAGGCTCAAAAAAAATAGCTAAAAAAATAATAAGGATTTTAAAAAAAGAGAATTATAAAATTAAAAGTAGTTTTTCACTATGGGGGAAAAATAAAGAAGGTAAGGAACTTTACAGAGATATATATTGCATTAGAGATTGATTACTATTAATGATAAAAATATTGAGATTAGGCCATAGAATTGAGAGAGATTATCGAGTTTCAACCCACTTATGTTTAGTTGCAAGAGCTTTTGGTGCAGATGAAGTAATATTCACAACTAAAGACGAAAAAGTAAAAGAAAGCATAGAGAAAGTGGTAAGTCAATGGGGCGGGGATTTCAAAATTAGTTATACAAATAACTGGAAAAAATTCTTAAAAGAATTTAAAGGCGATAAAATTCATCTAACTATGTATGGGCTTCCATTTTGGGAATATAATCCAAAAAATAAAGATATTTTAATTATAGTTGGGGCTGAAAAAGTTCCTAAAGAGGTTTATGAGTTATCTGATTATAACTTATCAATTGGAAATCAACCTCACTCAGAAATTGCAGCATTAGCTGTTTTTTTATATTATTTAAATGGAAAAGAAGTGTTGTATAGAGATTTTCCAAATGCAAAAATTAAAGTAATTCCAAGTGAAAGAGGAAAACTAGTTAAAAAACTTTAAGGCCCTATAAATCCTCCTCCTGAAAACATTGGTTTAGCAACTCCAAAAATTAACAAAGCAGCTATTATTGCTAAAATAACTATATATATTGTAGTCCAATCAGTGTCACCCCTCATTAATATATTTAGTAAATATTAAAGGCAACTCTTCACTAGTAAATTCCTTTTCTTTCATTAAATTTTCTAAAAATATTGCTCTTTTTTTGCGTTCTTCTAATACTTCTTTAATTGTTTTCCCTGTATTTTCTGCAATCCATTGATAAACCCTAGGTGTTATGTCTGTTTTAACTAACTTGTCTTCTTTAGGATCATAAATATATATGGGAGAAAGTTTTGGTTTTTTATCTATTTGTTCTATTTCGCTAATTTCTACTATTCTTCTAATTTCTTTTCCACCTTTTATAATTCTATGTTGAGTAATAATATAATTTAAAGTTGAAATCATATCTTCAGGAACATTCATAGGGTAAGAAGTCAATCTCAAAATAGTGTCCTTTGAATTGTTTGCATGTATAGTTCCCATAACCCCCCTATGCCCAACGTTCATCGCAGTGAATAACGTTTTTGCTTCTTCACCTCTAACCTCTCCAATTATAATTCTGTCAGGTCTCATTCTTAAAGAAGAAATTAATAAATCTTTTAAAGAGACTTCTGGAGTAGATACTAATCTTACTACATTTTTTCTTCCGCTTAAATCTAATTCTAAAGTATCTTCAATTGTAATTATTCTCTCGTTTATTGGACAAAATTGCAGTAAAACATTTAATGTAGTTGTTTTACCTGCTCCTGTATTTCCAGCAATTAATATATTCATAGGATATCCTAAACCTTCAACTAATAACCATAAAAATGCAGCAACATCTACATCTAAACAGTTTGATTTTATTAAATCAAATATTGTAAATTTAATTCTTCTAAATTTTCTAATTGTAATTGAGGGTCCAAAAGGAGTAATAGATTTTTTTGTTATGTGAACTCTATCTCCACCTGGCAAATAAGTTTCAATTTTATCTCCTTTTTTTCCAGAAAAACTTTCAATTCTTCTAACTAATTCATTTATTTGTTTATAATTAAATATTATATTTGTTTCACAATGTCCATAATCTCTATGATAAACATATACTGGAATATTTGGCCCATTGACCTCAATTTCCTCTATGTTATCGTCTTCCAACAAGTAATTTATCTTTGGCAAATTGTATAAATTGTAGACAATATATTGTGCTAAAATTTTGGCATTTTTTACTATAGGAATTTTTGATAAATAATGCTCAAATAAGGAAACTATTTTTTTTAGAGTATTTCTATCAACAAGAATATCTGGATGTTCTAATTTATGATCAATTAAGAACGAAGGAAAAGTGTTTGAGAGAAATTCTCGAGTAATTGAATGTTCTATCTCAAAAG
>CAZNYH010000098.1:0-5433 GCA_964577235.1 uncultured archaeon
TTCTGTATATGAATATTTAAAAAGGACAGCTATTGCAAACCCTCATGCAACAGTTACATTTGTTGAGCCTGACGGAACAATCCACAAATGGGAGAGAACTACTAATGAAATTATCTGCCCTAAAAAAGAAGCAAAATTGCACCCAGCGATGATTAAAACTTATGATTTAATTGCATTGGCTGAAATTACAAAGGCAAAAACTGTAGGAGATATGATTGTTAAAGATTTGGCTAGTACTTCAAAAAACACCCTGGAAAAATTAAAAAAGATGTTAAAAGATAATGCGTATATTTTAGAAAAACCTCCAAGCAAGCTATCCTGGGAAGATGCAGAATTAATCACAGAATGTTTGACAAAAATGGAATTTAAAGCCCCAAGATCTGACGTTCTAATCTCAATCGGAGCAGAAAATATTGAAAAAACACTAAAGAAAATTTTAAAACCAAAATTTGTAAAAGCCATAACAAGAAAGCCAAAGGTTTATAGAGGAGGAATTCCATTTTTGGTGGAAGTAGGAATTGCTTTTGGTGGGGAAATTAAAGAATTTGAATTATTTAGATATGCTAACAGAGTACCATTGCTGTTTGACACTTCAGCATGTGCTATTACACAAGCAGTAAACTCAGTAAACTGGAAAACATATGGATTAACAGAAAGCGAAACTAACTCTTTGGCAGTATTTGTCAATTTTGTTTCAGTTCATGTTCCTTACACTTCAACCGGAAAATTAGCAATAGATCCAAGCATTGAAGAAATCTTTAATGAAATAAAGTTAGCTGTTCAAGATTGCGCTAGACATTTAAAAGTGTATGTAAGAAAATTAAGAAAATTAGAAGAAATAGCAGAAAAGAAAAAAGTTTTAGAGTTATACGCTCCAGCTTTAGTGGAATTACTTCAAAGGTCTTTAAACCTTCCTGAAAATGAATCTCAAAAATTATTAAATAATTTAAAAGAATTGATTGAAGAAAAATACGAGGTGGATATGGATGTTTAATGAAATTGCTTATAAAAGATTAGAGGAAGTTTTAGAAAATATAGCATCCCAAATAAAAAATAAAAAGATTCCAAAAATAGAATTTATAAGAAGAACTTTATCCAATGTAAAGTGGGATGAAAAAGAAAAAATAATTAGAGTAGGAGATAAAGTTTCTTCAAGAGTTTTTTTACATGCTGCACAAGCAAAAAAGTTTTTACAAACAGTCATGGTAATGTATTTATTAGAAGAAGTTAGAAAGGCTGGAATTCCAGTATCTTTGAGAGGAGTTTATTATGCAGGAAAAAGAACTTTAAAGAGTGATAAATTAAAAGTTTTAGAGAATGTTTGGGATAAACAATCCGAAAGTGACGCAGTAATTGAAGATTTAGAAACTACATTTGGATTTTTAAGGGAAGATTATGGAGTAATCGCTAAAGGGAAAGGATCTATCGCAGGGCCTATTGTATTTGAAGATCAAGGAGATGTAATAGATTGTACTAAATTAGGATCTTCAGGATGGACAATCCCGGGAATTGTAGAGGAATGGAGTTTAAAAATTAAAGAAGTTTCTGCAGATTATGTTTTAGTAGTTGAAAAAGATACTGTTTGGAAACAATTAACATATGCAAGATTTTGGGAGAAACATAATTGTTTATTAGTCACAGGAGGAGGTCAAGCAGACAGAGCTACTAGAAGATTATTAGTAAGATTACAAAGAGAACATAATTTACCTATATATATTTTAGTTGACTGTGATGCTTATGGATGGTACATTTATTCAACTTATAAACACGGTTCTATAAACTTAGCATATACTAATGATAAATTAGCAGTAACTTCTTCAAAGTGTTTAGGAGTAGTTACTTCAGATTTAAAAGAATTTGATATTCCTCAAAATGTTTTAATTAAATTAGAAGAACATGATAAAAAAAGGCTACAAGAACTAAAGAGATACCCATGGTTCCAATCCAAGAAATGGAAAAAAGAAATTGAATTAATGGAAAAAATGAAAGTAAAAGCGGAAATTGATACATTTGCTTCAAAAGGTTTTAGATATTTAATTGACGTATATCTCCCTACAAAAATTGAAAATAAAATGTGGATTGAGTAGATAAACAATTATTTTAATGAAACATCTAGATTTGTTAATATATTTCATAGAAGATATTTTAAGAAACCCCATGCATTACTTTAACCTAAAAGAAGAAATTGTCTCTGAAATGAAATATAAAAATATTAAAGAATTGTTAGAAAAGTTTGATATAAAACCAAAAGCAAAGATTAATATAGTTGATACTCAAAATGTGCTACTAAAAACTTGTTTAAAGGTACACTCAAAAAGTTTATTAAAATGTAAAGAAACAATATCTTTACTTATTTTCTCTTCTTTATTACTTTCTATTCCTTATGTTGATAACCCAATACTCTATTTCACCAATTTCTTCATATATTTTTTAAGGACATACTTACTATGCTTGTTCTTTATTGTGCTAAAAGAGTATAAAGCATTCAATATCAATAAAGTTGGAACTCACATTTTAGATGAAATAATTATTTATACTCCAAGAATAAAAGAAAAGGATGCTAATTTCAAATATACCTTTGAAAACATTTTAATTCATGAGTTGACTCATGCTCGAGAAAAAAGGGAAAAATTGCCAAAATATTTAGAAGAAGGGTTTGCGCACTCCGTAGAAATTACACATGCAATTGCAAATAATCTAATTTCCACAGTGGATGAAATTCTTTATAAAATATTAAAATCAAAAGACGTAAAAACTTTTATAAATATAATAGGACATATATACTTTAATTTAATATTTATTAAGCAATTCCAACCACCATCTTTAAAAGAGATAATTAAAAATCCAAAAAAATATAAGTATTACATCAAAAATCCAATGATATATATAAAACAATACTTAATTTTTAAAAAAATCCTGGATGAATATACCTTTTTATGTTATTATACAATTCCCGCTTTAATGCTAATGTTTATTTCTAAAAAAACCAAAGGTTCTATTTATAAAATTAGAAGTTTATTGAAAGAGAAAAATTCTATTGAAAAATACCTCATACAACTATAAAAAAATTTAATTTTTAATTATCTAAATTAATCTCTGTATAAAAAACAAATATAAATAACAATGAGTAATTATAAATAATAGCGCCGGTAGTCTAAGCGGTAGGACGTCGGCCTGCCACGCCGACGGTCCGGGTTCGAGTCCCGGCCGGCGCATGTTCGGGCCCGTAGCTCAGCCTGGTGGAGCGTCCGCCTGATAAGCGGAAGGTCCTGGGTTCAAATCCCAGCGGGCCCATACAAAATTTTAACAACTTCTCTAAGAGAAGAAGGAATTGGATATTTTGGTTTCCATCCATAAGAATATATTTTGCTAACATCATAAGTTCTATCTTTTAAATATCTAATTAAAAACTCATCCTCAAAAAGTTCATAAGGGAAAAATGTTCTAATTATTTTAATTAGACTAACTGGAATTTTTATTATAAATGGATCTCGATTATGAATTTCTCTGTAAATTATTTTATAAATTTCTTCAAAGGTTAATATTTCCATTGAACAAACATTAAAAACTCCTCTTAATTTGTTTTCCAAGGTAAATTTTATTGAGTCTGCTGCATCTCTCCAATCAAGTAATTGCCATTTTTGTTTTCCACTTCCAATTATAGGAAAATTTAAAGTTATCAATTTTATAATTTTTTTCCAATATTTATTTGGTGCAACCAACAAAGGAAATCTCAAAATACACCAATTATTATAGTTTTTCACTAAATCTTCAGCAACTTTTTTAGATTTTTCATAAAGAGTTATTGGATTTCTAACTTCACAAGTAGAAATATAAATTAAATATTGGTCTGAAAGACATTCCAAAATATTTTTAGTCCCTTTCACATTTACTTCCCATAATAAAGGATTTTTAGGATCAATTATTGCTGCCAAATGTATTATTACCTCAGATTTTTCAATCAATGGTTTTATTTGACCTTTATTAGTTATATCTATTCCTTTTTTTCGAGAAACTTCTATAATTTCATATTTATTCCTGAGTAATTTTACTAGTTCCGAACCTACTACTCCATCAGAGCCAGTAATTAAAATTTTCATTAAAATTTTTACTATAATCCAAAATTTCTCTTGACTTTTTTAAACCATCTTAACACTTTTATTAAATCCCTAACTTTAAATTCAGGCCATAATTTTTTAGTAAAATATAGTTCTGAATAACTCGATTGCCATAACAAAAATCCGCTTAATCTTTGATATCCTCCTGTCCTAATTATAATTTCAGGAGGTGAAATTAATAAGTTTTTCTCGATTTCTTTTTCAGATATTGTTTCACATTTTTTTACAGCCTCTACAATCTCCCACTTTCCACTATATGCAAAACAAATATTCACTTTTAGTTTGCCTCTATTACTCTCTAGTTTTTCAAGTTTTTTTCTAATATCTTCAGGAATCAACTTTAAATCTCCGATAAATCTCAATTTCACAGGTAACTTAAAATTTTTTTCCCTAATTAAATCAAAAATGATATTTACTTCATCTCTTTTTAAATTTTCTCTTGAAAGCGCATAAAAAGTTAACTCTCTAATTTTAGGATTTTCCATCGAAAATTTTATTAAATTATAAGCTACTCTCGCTCCTATTTTATAAGATTGCTTTAAACTAATATTATGTTTTTTTGCAAATCTTCTATTTCCATCCATAATAAACGCTATATGTAGTTTCATAAAATTTCTTTAATGATAGCCATATTTGATATAGATTATACATTAGTAGAGGGAAGTGTTTTTGAGAAAGTAATAAACTTAAAAGCCCCAGGAAAAATCACAAGAATTTTAAGAAAGTATGATAGTTTAGAAGACAGAATGATAAGAGTCTTATACTTTATTTATAAATTAGGAAGAAAACGATTTTGGAATAGGATTGTTAACTCTATTGAAAAGTTAAAATTCAGAGAAGATATGTTAAAAATAATCAAAGAACTTGATGAAAAAAATTACATAATAATAATTCTCTCCTCAAACCCACAACCAATTGTAGATTTAATATGTGAAAAAATTCGACAAAAATTAAATTTGAAGAATCCTATAATAGGATTTGGGAGTTTAGATAATTATGTATTAACAAATAAGGAAAAAACTAGAATTTTAAGGAAAATCAAAAAAATCGGAGAAATATTTATTTATGTTGAAGATTATACAAGCAAATCAAATAACTTTGTTAATACAATTAACTTAGAAGATGGAAAAGAAATAAATGTAAAAATTCCAAAACTAACAAAATTTAATAAAGAAATCTATAACAAACTAAAAATAATGCAGTTGCAACATAAATATTATGGAATATCAAGTTAATGATAAAAATCACTTTGAAACTTGATAAAATAATTTCTAATTTCTTTTTGTTTGTAGTGGGGCTAAATATAAATCAATCA
>CAZNYH010000099.1:0-9021 GCA_964577235.1 uncultured archaeon
ATATACAAAGTGTGAACTGTATGTAAATGGTAATTATATTACGACTACAGAAGGAACATATCATGAATATTTGTATAGTGGATCTCCTGGAGAATATAAATGGTACGTAAAATGCGGAAATTCAACGTCAGAAACCAAAACGTTTTACGTTGTAGGGTGGCTAAGTGGATGGAATTACAGAAAAAGAATCCACCTAAACTCTGATTATTATCTTAATAACTACCAATTAAAATTAAAGTTGAATTTAGCAGAGTTAATTGATAAAGGCTATCTAAAGAAAGATTGTTCTGATTTAAGGTTTACGGCTCAAGATGGGACGACAGAAATTCCATATTATGTAGAATCTTGTGGAAAGTTTAATGGAAAAATTTTGTTTGTTTTATATGATGGAATATCTCATTACGCTTATAATCACAATGATATGGTAAATGATTACAAATATTGGTCTATAAAAAGATATTCTCTAACAAATGAAATTTATGCTACATCATATGGTTGCAATTATTGTAACTCTTACTATATTACATGGATGTACGTAAAAACACCAGGGTTATGGTGCTTTGCAATTGATAGTGATGACGCTTCTGAATTAGAGATTGATGGAACTGTGGTAGCCTCTTGGTATGGTCCTCATGGATTTTGTAATTGTTATGATCACAGTGGGTGTATAAACTTATCTAAAGGGTGGCATAAAGTAATTGTAAGGCAAGAAGAAGAAGGTGGAGCTGAAGGGGTAAAGGTGTTCTTTAGAGAACCTGGAAGTTCAATTTGGAAAGTATTTAACTCATATAATTTAGAGCCCTTTGCAGAGTTATCTGCCTCATATTACGATAATATAAATACTCAAGATTTCATAATAAATGGCTATGATTTAAATGATGTAGTTATAGAAAACATAGTGTGGGTAAAAGTACCAAAAATATGTCCTGATTGTAATATTTATATGTATTATGGAAACTCTAACGCAATTTCAAAATCTAACCCAAATGATGTTTTTGAATTTTACGATGATTTTACTCAAAATCCCAATCATTCAGACAAATGGGATATTTATAGATATTCAAATGATCCTAATAACGAATGTTATTGGGAGTTTGGAAAATTCTATTTAACTAAGGCATCAAATGGAAAAGGATGTTTTGCGTTTATGAATGTAGAAACCCCTATAGGATTTAGACTAGAATTTGAATACCTAAGTGGAGGAGGAAGTGGAGCTGATGGAATAGTTTTTGGGTTTTTCAAAGATAAGGACATTTATGCTCAAAAAGGAAGATGTTCGGCAGGTGGAAGTTTAGCAATTAGTGCTTGTGACTCCTCAACCTGCTATGTATCAAAAGGATATTACGTAGAATTTGATAATTATAGAAATACAGGGTGGGATCCCTCTGCCAATCATATAGCTATCGTAGAAAACTATTCTAATTCCTCTTTATGCCCAACGAATCATCTACAAGTGATTAATACTAATAAAACAGAAGATAATAAATGGCATAAAGCAGAAATTATTTTTGACTATAACAGTAAAAAATTAACTATATATTTGGATAATGAATTTATAACAAGTTACATATTTTCCTCAATAAATACAGATTATTCGGGGATAGGTTTTGGGGCAGGAACGGGCGGATTAAATAATAATCATATAATTAGAGACATTAAATTAGCAAAATATGTTTATCCAGAACCTAATTACGAAATTGAATAAAATCTTTTGCGATTTTTCTTAAAGTATTTCCAAAAATTTTAACTAATTCTTTTCGTTTCATTTCAAGAGTTTCTTCAATTCTATTCCATGGCAATTTTTTAAGTAATCTTTCGATTAAAATATAATGTTCAACATCATTTAAGTCTTTAAAATCGTTTTTGGCATACATATTTAAAACAATCCTATAAAAAACATCAGATAATGGATCAAAAAGTAAATATTTTTTAACATATCTTTTTAATTTAAATAAGTCTACTTCTGTAATTGGCAAGTTCAATTCTACCATTGGTAAATCTTTTAAAATTTCTAGAACCACTTCCGGCTCCATTTTTTGGTAGAAATTATTTAATTCGAAAAGCAATCTTAATTTTACGGCTTTAGCATATTTTTCTATAGGGATTTTATCACATTTAACTACCAAAACAGGATATTCTCCTGATGCTATGTTCATTTTTGGGGATAAGTGAACTATTTTATAATTGTTTGAATTCCAAAATCTTATTAAATTCTTTGAGCCTCCAAAACTCGCACTATACCAGTTATAACCCTCTTTTTCCAGATTTTCTAAAAGGAAACTTCCAATTCCACATCTTTGAAATTTTGGATGTACTGCAATCCTAACAATTCTAGCGCCTTTATTTTTCAACATAAACTCTTCTCCAAAATATTTAAACATAATATCGGGAGTAATATTTCCATGAGGAGACTCTCCTTTCTTGATAGATTTGATATCTTGCTCTCTCAATCCTCCTTCTTCAGCGACTTGTAAACACCCAACTACTTTTCCTTTATATGTAGCACAAAATGCTCTATGGTTAGGAGCATCTGCTAAAAGCATCACATCTTTGGGATTATTCCTATAATGAGCAAAAATGTAAATTCCAACAAATTCTCTTAACTTTTCTTCATCTTGTAAGAACAATTTTTCTAAATCTAACTTTTCGAATTTTAACTCGTTAACATTGATGTTTTCTAATTCAGGGGGCTCAGCATCTAAACAGAAAACTCTATATAAAAACTTTTCGAGGGGATCATTTAATCCATATCTAATAGGCTCATACATTTTTCGTTCATAAACTTTGAATTTTTCTTTTAAGTATGGTAAAAATCTATATTGAAATAGCCTTCCTGTACCTTCATATCCATGAACTGTAGTTGAAATTACTATTTTATTGTATTTTTGACACATTTTCTTTAATATTGGGACGTGAATTCCTGCAGCCTCATCTATAAATAAATAATTTCCTGTGTGATTTAAACATTCCAATGGTTCTCTAAATACCAATTCTCCGTAAGAGATAATTCTTTTATGAGTCTCCTTATATTTTGCTCCTACTTTTTCTAAACCTAATTTAGTAAATTTAAAAACTTCTAAGACCGAATCATAAGAAGGGGCAGTTAAAGTAATTTTTTCTCCTTTTAAAATTAAAGCAGAAATTAACAATCCTAATAAAGCAGATTTTCCTCTCCCTCTATTTGCTAAAATTACATATGCAAATTTTTTCTCATTTATCTTATCAAAATCTAAATAAATGTTTACTTGGTCCTCTGTTTTGGCGATTTTTAAAATTTCTTTACTTAAATTTTTTGGTGTTTTATATATTACTTTTTTTCTTGGAATTTTTTCAGGGAGTGGATTTTCTTTTAAAACCTCTCCTGTATCTGAATCAATTATTAAGACGCCTTCATTTTCATTTAAAATTTTTAAAAATCTTTTTTGGAAGATATTTCTACAATCATTTAATTCGTAAGGAGGGGTTAAAATTTCTTCATGGAAAATCAACTTTTTATTTATCCAATTAAAGTCTTCTATCCATAAAAATAAAATCCCAGGACCTTTAATTGTTTCAGTTACAATTCCGAATTCTCTTGGTGGCAAATCGTCAGTCAAATCAAAAAATATAGAATCTACTGTTCTCCCTAATAATTTTCTTGAAGATTTAAGTGGAATTGTCTTAAAGATTTTAGACTTTAGTTTATTGCTTATGCAATAATTTTCTTTCAAGTTAAGTTCCTTTACTGTATTTTCTGCTAATTTTAATGCTTTTTTTCCCAATAATAAGACAATTAATCTGTGTTCTCCTAATTCTTTGAATTTTTTTGTAATGATTTCCATAAATTATTTAACACATTTTCAAAAATTTTTCTATGTTATCATCACAAGAAATTACATACTTATCACAAACAATTAAAGCAGGAATTTGCTTAATTTTGTATTTTTCTTTAATTAAGTTTGTAATTTGAAAATTATCATCGATAAACACAAACAAATATCTTAGATTTTTGGTTTTGTCTAAATTTTTTCCACATTTAACTGATTTTTCTGAAAGGTTTGCAATGTAAATTACAGGTGGTTTAAAATTACATTCTTTGTAATACTGCAAATATTGATTGTAATAAAAGTATTCTAATTCCATATATGTCTTCAAAACATTTCTATCGTAATTTCCTTCTTCTAATCTATATGGTAATTTTTCTCTATAAGTGTTTAGTAAACTTTCCCATGCATAAGAAATTTTTTCGAATCCACATTTTTCTTTTATTTGTGGCTTGGAAATTAAAATCCCTAAATAAACTCCAGATAAAAATACAATTAAAGTTAATATAAATGATAATAATAGATACTTGTTCATAAACTTATTTAGATAATGCGTTTAATAGTTTTCTGATTTCTTTTTTAGTTAATACTTTTTGTTCTCCAGTTCTTAATCTAACTGAGTAGTTGTTATTTTTAACTTCATTATCTCCAATAACTATTATTACAGGAACCCATAATTTTTCGTACTTTAATATTCTTTTTCCAAGAGTTTCATCATAATTTTCATCAATTTCTATTCTGTATGGCAAATTTAATAACTTTTTAGCATGTTTTTTGTGAGTCTTTTTAATAGGGATTACTGCAACTTGTATTGGAGAAAATCTAAATGGTAATTGAGGTTTTTCCATTTTTAAAGCACTTGTGAATAACGAATAAATATATCTTTCAATTGGTGTAAAAGCAATATGTAAAATGATTGGATATCTATGTTTGTTTCCTTTTGTGATGTATTTTATTCCAAATCTTTTGGAATTTCCGATATCAATTTGCCAGGTTCCAATTTCTCTAACTCTTCCTAAAACATCTAATATATGGAATTCTGCATTTGCTATCCAATAATATTCAGGACCTTTCGTAATGATATTTAATAATATTGGTCTATTTAAATGTTTTGCTACTTTTATAAAGAAATCTTTGTATTTTTCAAAATATTCTCTTTTGCTAATGTTTAATAATAATTCTACTCTTAATCCCAACTTCTTTTCATACTCTTCTACCAATTTTTCTTGCACTTTAAACACAATCTTCATCGATTCTTTTATAGATTTACAATAAATGTGTAAATCTGGCATGTAAAATCTTCTTAATCTAAAGCATAAAGTGCATTCTCCTGATTGTTCAAAACGATAAGAATCTGCTATTTCAAAGGTTCCAAATGGCAAATCTTTATAAGAGATTATCCAATCTTTTACCATAGCAAATTGTTGGAAACAAGCGGCATATCTAATTATGAATCTTCCTTTATCTGTTTCCACAGAATACAATCTTTCACCAAACAATTCAGAATGCTTTTTAATTGGATATTCTTTTAAATTAAAGAATGCAGTTCCTTTAATTTCGTAAATTTTAATTTTATTCTTTTTAGAAAATTCATTAACTACTTCTCTTGAATAATTTTCCACTTCATTAAATATTGTAGTTGCCAAAGGTCCAAGCCGCATATGTCCATAATCACTCCAAGGTTCCCATTCAAACCCAAATTTTTTAAATGCCTGTAAATAAGGATTTTCTTCACTGAATATCTCAGGATATGGTTTTTTCAAACCTTCTTTCTCTACTAATATTCTAAATTCTTTATTAAATTTATTTAAGTCAACTTCTTCAACTTTTTCTAACTTACCATCTGGATATAAAATATAAAATTCTTGTTCTTTTTCAACAGAAATTTCAGAAGTAAATTCTCTTGATAATTCTGACAGAGGATGCCCTTTAACTTTTATTGTAAATTCTTTATACCATCCAAAAGGTGCTTTATAAGTTTCAATTTCTGATTTTAATAAGTTATAGAGTTTATTAAATAATTTTTTAGCATCTTTTGGATTTGCTAAATTTTTAGATAAATGAGCCCAAGGATACAAAACCACTTTATTTACTTTTAAATTTTTGCAATGTTTTAGAATTTCTTCTTTAGCATTTATTAAAGTGTTTTCATTGTCTTTATCTTCAACACAAGCAAAAACTACTAAACAGTCTTTAACTTTTAGTTCTTTTTTTCTATCGCAAATTTTTAAAGCTTTTGATTTTGGAATTACTTCTATATAGTCAGAGTGTAAAAATAAAGTTCGCATTATATTTAAGTATTTTTATTATAAAATGTCAACTTTGTTATTCCCTATACAATAAAACGTCCAAACTCCTTTAACTTCAGTTACATCTATATAATTAATGTCGTTAGTAACAAAAATTTTGTAACTACACTTATAATGGTTATTTACATAATCACATGCTATTTCTCTATCAATTCCTTTATATTTAATAGGATAAATATAATTTAAATCTTCAAAAACGAATTCTATTTCACTTTTGTAAATAGGATGATTGATATCATCATAATAAATTTTTACTTTTATTGGAAAGTATGCTCTATATTCTCCTCCATATTCAGCACAAAATTTTACCATATTTATTGCAGTTTTTAATTTAACTATTTTCAACCCTTCTAAACTTATTTTTTCAGCAATTTCATATAAAGGAATTATAACAAATGTAAAGTAAGCAATCATCACAGTTAGTATAAAAAAATATTCAATTATTGCTTGTCCTCTCATTAAACTTTTAATAAATTTACTTAAGGCATTATATTATAATAGAGGTGATCTTATGACTCAACAAGAGATGAACATGTTAATGATAGGAGCAGTTTTGTTTTTAATAGTAGTAGGTATTGTCTTGTTAATAGGGTATCTAACTCCTCAAGGAGAACAACACCATATGAAAAAACAACCAGTAAAACCACACGAAAATCCAACAAAAAAACCAGATACTAACAAAGTAGATACTAATAAACCAACAGATGTTAATGAATCAATTAGCGAAAAAGAAATCGAAAAAACTGAAACAGAAGTTGATTTAAATGATTTAGAAGAAGATATCAATCTAGCGGAAACTATTGAATAAACTTTTTACAAACTTCTAAATTGCTTTTATAATGCGAGGTAATTTTTGAGGGCTTTATTTTTCCTCCTATTAAAAAAATATAAGGAACTAACATATCTCCTAAATGTGAATCGCATCCGCTTTTTTCATTTAAGAATTTTTGATATAAAATTTTAGCCAAATCTTCTGATTTTAGATTTGCTTTCCCTAAAATATCTGCTCCAACAATGTGAGAATTATAACTCCAAATACAACAAGAAACTCCATAATCTGAATCTACATATTTATAAAAAATTGCAATTTCTTTGTCAATTGAAGTTAAAGTTTTATAAATTCTTTCGCAAACTTTTTTATTTCTCAATTTTTCTGAACAAATGATTTTAGCAAACACTTTTGATTCAGAGTAATTTAATAAACAAATTGGTTTTGGGCTTTCAACAGGATATATTTTTATTTCTACTTTTCCTCCACCTTTTGGATAAAAACCATACTTCAAAACTTTGTACTCTATTTTTATGTTCATTTTTTCTAGTGCTTTCAAAAACACATTTTCAAAATAAATGGATGTGGGTGAAAATGGAACATCTGTCCCTCCTTTCAAAATCATTTTCAAGGGTTTTTCAATACAAAATGACAATAAACAAAAAGTTTGTAGCGCTAAATTTATAGATCCACATCCAAAATCATACTCAACAAAATATCTCTTAACTTTTCCAGGATAAAAAACGATTTCCTCAGAACCCAAATAAAGATTTTCACATTTGCTATCAGAAATCTTTTTTAATATCTCAATTATTCCTAAATGTTGGCGTTTTAACCCTGGTTTTGAACGAGATTTTCTGATATTGTACATCCTAAAAGGTTTTTTAGTTATTATCGATAACCCGAGCGCTGTCCTTAACATTTGACCCCCATGAGAACCATCTATTTCTATCATTATATTTAATGAAAGGAATAGTAGTTTCAACTGAAAATTCACCTACTCAAAAATGCATAATTTTTATAACAGAACATCCAATAAAACCTTCAGAAATTGTAAAAGTCAAAAATAATTATTATTTAGTTTCAGAAGTTCAGAAATACAGTTTAATATATTCATTGGAAAATGTTAGCACAATAATTTTTGAAGATATTGAAAAAAATTTACCACCAGAGTTTAAAAAGACTTGGAATATATGTAAGGCAGAACCATTATGCCAAGTAAAAGAAGGGAAAATTTCTAGAAGAATTGATGACATACCAAATCCAGGAGATAAAGTTGAATCTGTAACTCCTGAAGAGATTAAAAATTTAATAAAATTAAAAGATGCTATTATTTTAGGAAAGATGAGAAATTTTGAATGTGAAGTTGGAATTCCAAAAAATACATTAAATAAACATGTGGCAATTTTAGCTATGACAGGAGCAGGAAAGTCAGTTACAGTTCAACAATTCTGTAGAGAAATTTTGAGTAGAGATGATATTACGGGGATAATTTTTGATTACCATGGGGAGCACTCAGATTATTTTGAGGGGGAAGAAAATGTTTTAATTGTAGGTAGAGATATAAAATTATCTTTAAATATCGAAAGAGATGAAATTTACGATATTGTAGATATTTGTTCAAGTACTCTAACTGAATTACAACAATGTTTTGTGAGGGAAGTTTTAGAAAATGTCTTAAAAGAATGGGATAAGAATCCAGAAAATCCCTTAATAAAAATGTTGAGAGATAAAATTAATATTATTGCAAGTACTGAAGTAGGCAAAAAAAGAAGCGAAAGAACTTATAATTACGAAGATTCTACTATATTAGGAGCGAAAAGGAGAATTGATAATACTTTAAGAATTTTGAGTGAAAAATATTTAGGAAAAGATAATCCACACCCTGAAGATTTTTTAAGATTTAAACTAATAATTTTTGACATCCCTTCGATTGAGGAAGAAATTTTTAAAATCGTAGTTTATCATTTTATTTATAAAATATTTAAACTCAAAAAAGAGAACCCAGAATATAGAAACAGACTTATGATGATATTTTTAGAGGAGGCTCAAAATCTATGTGGAGAAAAAGATAAAGTAGAGCACTTAATTGAAAAAGTTGCTAGAGAAGGTAGAAAATTTAATTTAGGTTTATGTGTAA
>CAZNYH010000100.1:0-4812 GCA_964577235.1 uncultured archaeon
GCCATTTATTTAAAATTAGAAGGTATTTTGGGAAAAATTTATATGGGTTTGAAAAATTCTCCTAAAGCAAAAGAGTTAAATAAAAAGTTATATGCAGCAGGATTACCATTTACAGCGAATCAGTATATTCCTTTGGTTTTGGTTTTTTCTATATTTGCTGGGATTTTTGGATTCTTCTTTGGATTCTTAATATTTCCTACAATACTATTATTACTTTTTAAGTTAAATTTTTTCAAAATTCCAGTCATGTTTATGATGGCTATTATATTTATGATTGGATTTACTTTATTTGGGTTTGCCTTGGGATTAAGATATCCAGATATTGTAGTAAAAAGGAAAGCCAAAAATATTGAGAAAGAATTACCTTTTGCTTTAAGACATTTATCTATTGAAATTAGAGCAGGGGTCTCTTTACACGGCGCTTTAAGAGCAATAGCAAAAGCAGATTATGGAGACTTGTCAGAAGAAATTGATAGAACGTTGGGGGAAATTGGTAGAGGTATTCCTACAGATGTGGCATTGAAAAAATTAGCTAATAGAGTAGAAAGCATGGGATTTAGGCGAGCAATAAATCAAATAATTAGAGCTATGACTACAGGTGGAAATTTGGTTAACATTATAGAAGGTATTGCAGAAGATATAGCTTTCGAATTAAGGATGAAAATAGTAGATTTTGCAGAAAAAATGAACTTTTACGGATTGCTTTTTATGTATTTTGGAATTGTAGGACCAGTGATTATTGGAATAATATCTGCGTTAGGTTATGCTCCAACAGGTTCAAGAATATTGTCTAACTTTGCAATTCCAATGGATATTATTTGGTTAATATATTCTTTCTTCTTGCCATTATGCATAGGAATGATGCTTTGGATGATAATTAGAAGTGATCCAATGGGTTAACGCAATATTTTCTTAAAACCTTCTATTACCTTTTCAGCCCCTGGTTTTTCTAAAATATTTCCAATCTGGATAAATGTAGCTCCTGCTTTTAGTGTTATTTCAGCAT
Source organism: uncultured archaeon (assembly GCA_964577235.1). Classification (GTDB taxonomy): domain Archaea; phylum Iainarchaeota; class Iainarchaeia; order JAADDC01; family CAZMYQ01; genus CAZMYQ01. The sequence goes on from CAZNYH010000100.1 coordinate 1,007, forward strand.
CTTCTAAAGTTTTAATTCCTCCACCAACTACTATAGGAATATCTATAGTTTCTTTTACTATCTTTATCATTTCTGGTGGCATAGGAGATGGAGCTCCGGAACCACTGTCATAAATAACTACTTTCATCCCCATATATTGAGCTGCTAGCCCACAGGCAGCAGCTATATATGGTACACTTCTTGGGACAGGATGTGCTCTTCCAACCCACCCAACAGCCATACCCGGTTCCACTATTATATATCCGGTAGGAATAACCTCTATTCCTAATTTTTTTACAGGAAATGCTGCTGCTATTTGGGCTCCAGATATCCAATAAGGATCATTTGAATTAAGTAGACTCATAAAAAATATAGCGTCAGCATATTTTGAAATTCCAGAAACATTTCCTGGAAATAAAATTACTGGTAAAGAGCAATTTTCTTTGATTATTTTAATAGTTTCATCTAGTATACTTCCTTGAGCGCCAAAACTACCACCTACTGTTATAGCAAAAACTCCTGCCTCTTCTGAGAGTTTGACTAATTTTTCTAGGTTTTTAGGTCTATCTGCTGGATCAATTAAATGCAAAATTCCTTTTTTTCCTTTTTCATGCAATTCATACATTTCATCCAATATAGCCATAAAATTTTTATAATTCATCTATTTAATAAAATTTTAACGATAAATTTTTAATAGTTTTTAAAAAATATTATATTTTTTGTTTAAAATTTAAAATATCACTTAATTTTTGTTCTGATCCCCATACTTTTCTAATATCTTCGACATCATAAACTAGCATAAATAATCTTTCTAATGCTAAACCCCAGGCAATAATTCTATGTTTAATTCCATACGGTTCTAAAGATTCTGGTCGAAACATCCCAGAATTTCCAATTTCGACCCAACTCTTTCTTCTTTCGTACCATCCAAAAATTTCCAACGATGGTTCTGTGTATGGATTGTAAGTAGGCTTAAATCTTAGTTTTGAGATTCCAAAATTAGAATAAAACTCCTTCATAAAACCCATCAAGTGTCTTAAATTGACGTTTCCTACAATAAAACCTTCTATCTGATGAAATTCTGCTAAGTGTTTCCAATCGATAGTTTCATTTCTAAATACTCTATCTATACAGAAATACTTTCCAGGTATTTTCAATTTTGAAGCTATTTTTCTAAATGATGCTGCAGTTACATGTGACCTTAGAATTAGTTTTCTAGCCTCATTTTCATCCCATGGAGTTTTATAGTATTTTTCGTGAACTTCTTTTACTTTTTTATAAATTTCAGGCAAGTCTCCATATTTTGGATTTTTTATGTAAATCGTATCTAATACATCTCTTGCTGGATGATCTTGAGGCTGAAACATTGAGTCGAAATTCCAAAAAGCAGTTTCAACCCATGGTCCCTCAATTTCTTCAAATCCCATTCCAATTAAAATTTCTTGAATGTATTTTATAAACTCTTTTAAAGGGTGTTTTCTACCTCCTGTAATTTTTGGTAAAGGAGATTCTACATCATACCATCTTAACTTTACTTTTTTCCATTTTCCTGAAACAATTAAATCTTTCGTTAATTTTTCCACAAAATCGATATCTCTAATTTCTTTTAAAATTTCTTTTCCCTTTTCCGTGATTTCTACTTCAAACGTTTCTTTACTAATCTTTTTAATTAAACCTCTCTTTGCAAATTCTTCATCAAAAATATTTTCTTTAATGCATTTTCTAAAGTATTCTGTTCTTGGAGAATATTCAGAAATTAATTTAATTTCTCCATTTTCTATAGTAACATAACCTTTACTTTTTAAATACCCAATAGGAGCTAATAATTCCTTATCCAAATCTTTTATATTACACGGTAATTTTTTAATTAGTTTATCTTCAGGTAATTCTTCTCTCAAATATTTTTCACCTTTTTCAGTTGGAACTACTTTTTCTTCCAATTTTTTTGTTAATTTAACATATCCTTTATTACTTAAGAACAAACAGTATTTAGATATTTTGTCTACATTTTCGTTTAATTTTTGTGCTAATTCTTGAATAGTTTTTCGTGAATCTAAACTATTTAAAATTTTAATTTCTAATTTTGTAAGCGTATAGTCCATTAAAATATTAATATGTTATTCAATATGAATTGCTGGTTTCATTGGTAACGCTTTATCTTTTTTGTTTTCGGGAAATTCTTTGTTTATAATTATTTCACAATTGAATTCTTTTTCTAAAAGAATTTTGTTATTTTCTAGTATTGCTTCCTCATCAATTTCTACATAATTCTTATCTGGGTGTTTACATAATTCAATAACAATTTTACTTAAAACTTTTGGATCGTATTTTTCCTTTAATTCACTAATTATTTCACCTACTTTGAACTCTTTTTCTATACATTTTTTCCAAACTTCATATTTCCATTTTTCACAAGTCCAAATCAAAATTCTTTTTGGTTGTTTTCGAGTTAAATTGATAATGTATCTTATATCTTCTTTTACTCTTTCAAGATATTTATCAACAATTTCAAATTCTTCCTTTATTTTACTTTCATCATATTTTGGCCATTCTTCTGTACTTATTATTTTTTCTCCTGATAGTTCTTCTGCTATGAATGGTGTGATTATTGACATCATTCTTAACCAAACATCTATGATATATTCGGCTATTTTTTTGTTGTTTCCTCCTCTGTTAATCCATTCAACAACTGAATTATACATTTCGTGATAGATTTTTATTGTGGCATTTCTAATATCGTAATTTTCCATATAATTAGTAGCCTCTTTTATAATCTTATTGACTTTGTGTAATATCCAATCATTATATTTGTCTTCATTTCCTTTCATGTTTCTCAATTCTTGAATTACTTTTATAATCTTTTCTAATAAACTTTTAGCCTTTATAACTAAATCTTCATCCCATTCTAAATCTTTCCAGGTTTCTGATGTGATACAATAATACAATCTCAAAGCATCTGCTGAATATTTTTCTACTACATTTGGAATAGGTTCTGCTCCTCCTTTACTTTTACTAATTTTTCCTCCTCCTTTTCCAATTAACCACCCATTTACTAAAATTCCTTTTGGCCAATATTTTTCAGGGAAAATCATTAAGTGACACATTAGGAACACAGGGAAGTGTACTGTTTTGTGTTCTTTTCCACCACAATTCAAATCTAGAGGATACCAGTAATCAAATTCTTCTCTAATTTCTTTTAATAATTCCGTATCTATTCCAGTTTCTTTTGAAATCTCTTCTAGATTCCCTTCTCCTAAGAAAACATAATCAAAGAATTTTTCAGTTAATTGTTCTGGTTTTATTTTACCTTCATTTACATATTTCGCTACTATATAAAATGCTGGATAAATTGTAGAATCTGCAATTGGTTCTATTACCCATTTTTTATCAAATGGGAATTTGGTTCCCAACCATGAACCCATTCTGGTACAAGGTCTATCATCATACCAATCAATTACTTGATGGATGCTCTTATAATAATCTTCAGGAATTATTGTCATTTTTTTAGCATGTTCATGAGCCAATTTCTTAATATTTTCGTCACTATACTTTATAAACCATTGATCTTCAATTTTTTTAATATAAACTTTTTCCTTGCATCTACAAATTACTTCTTCAGAAGATTCATACATGAAATCTCCGATACCTTTGCTTTCTAACCATTCAATAATTTTCTCTTTAGCTTCATGAACTTTCATTCCTGCAAATTCTCCACAATTTTCATTTAGAACTCCTTTATGGAACTCATCTTTATAAATTTTTTGTGTAGCTTCTTCTAATTTTGGATCTTTTTGAGAAGTTATGTTCATTTTCTCCACAGTCTCTTT
>CAZNYH010000101.1:0-3297 GCA_964577235.1 uncultured archaeon
TTTAAGAAAACTTTTGAATGAGTTGGAAGATTTAATAAAAAATTTGAAGGTTATAAAATTATAATCATAAATAATTATGCATATTGCAATAATCACTCCTCCTGGAAAATTATGCAAAGGATTTAGAATTACAGACATTCCTTTAACAACATCTAAACATTTATTAAATTTAGCATATATTTTTAGACATGTTAAGAAATATGATATTTTTGCTTATGATTATTATTTTACTCAAACTCCTGTAGATAATTGCAAAGATGATTTAATATCTTTTAATCCAGACTATATTTTTGTGTGTTTAGATATTCCAAACCTAAATGTTAATTTAGACTTCTTAAAAGAAGTTAAAGAAACGACAAATAGCAAATTAGTTGCAGTTGGATTACATATAATAGACAATCAAGAAGAATGGTTAAAGGAACATAATTATTTTGATTATTTAGTTTATAATATTCCTGAGGTAGTTTTATGGAAATTCGAAGGTTCTATGGAATTATTAGGAGTTATGAAAATCGAAAATAATAAAATCAAAAAAGAATTACCTGTAAAGAAATCCGATTATAAAGTGATTCAAGAAATATACCCATGTTATGAAATTTTAGAGTTGGAAAAATATAAATCAGAATTTTTCAATGATATTTTTGTTGGAATCGAAACGCAATTTGGTTGTGCAAAAGAATGTTGTTTTTGCCTAAAAAGTTTATTAACTAAAAAATTCCCAATTGAAAGTTATTCATATACTTTAGAATATATTGAAAAATTAACAGAAAATTTGAGCAAATTAGGAGTTAAAAATATAATATATGATTTATGCTATCACATAACAAATGTTAGGATATCTCTTTTAGAGAAAATAGTTGAATTTTCGGATAAATATAAAATAATACCAGGAGTTGCTGTGAGACCTGACTTTTTAGATGACAAAATGATAGATTACATAAAAGAACATTTTTCATTATTTATTGCGAAGATTCCTTCAACAAACCCAGAAACTATAAAAAAAGCCAAAATAGGTGATGAAAACCTGTTAAACACTTGGAGAAATATTATAAATGATATTTCTAAGAAAGTATTTACAATAACTGAAATTTATTTTGGGTATCCTTGGGAATCAAAAAAAGACATTAACCATAATTTTGCAAATACTTTAAAGTGTGACATTATAGAATATCACGTCATTGTACCTTATTACGGAACAGAATTATATTACTTTGCAAAAGCAAATGATAAACTAATATTAACTCCAAAAGGCCCAAGATGTGAAATAAAAGATGCAGATATAAAAGAAGTTTATAAAATTAAAGGAGAACTATATAAAAAAACATACTTAAATTTTGGAAGGTTTACAAATTACTTGTCAAAAATTATTAAAGATTACAAGTATGTGTTTAAAGTTTATTACATTTATAACAAAATTTTAAAATTCAAGCCTGATTTAGAGGGCGAAAGAATTTATAAAATAAAAGCAGAACCACAAGAAGCACAATCAACGCAAGATAAAACCAATTTAGTTGAAGTTCAGGAGAAAACTCAGAACTGATAATATTTCCATTTAGATTACAAGTTACTCTTAATTTCCCACAGCATATAATCACTTTTGAATTTATTATCTTTCCATCACATTCAGCAGTTATTTTAGAGCATTTGTATTCTTTTCCATTAACTACTGCAAAAATTTCTTGCCTACAGTTTCCTAAATCTTTTTTTATTAAGCGTATTTCTCCTTCGACCAATTCTATATCTGAAAGTTCTTCTTCGTGAGTTAAGTAATGAATCTCAGATTTTGGTCTTATCAACCAAATAACTTCATTATCTTTATATAAATATCCATCTTCTGACTTAATTTTTTCACTATGTTTTTCTTTAACCATTTTGGCATTATTATCATAATTTTTGATAGTAACTAACTTACCTTTAGGAGTATTTTCTACAACACGAATGATATATTCAGGCGATTTGTGAACTTTTATTATTTGATCAAAATAACCATCTAATGTATATAGTCTAATTTCATTAGATAAAACTTTAATTTCACAGTAATAATCATAACATTTACATACTTCAGAATCACAAGAATATGTTTTTCCATTCATATCTACATAAAACATCCTTTTTATTTTTCCTTTCCAAAAATAGATTTTTTTATTGGAAGAATAGGTATCAAAATATTTTACAATTTTACATACATTTCTATTTTCATCGCAAACAGCATCTGTAATGCTAATAGCAGGTTCTCCTTTTAAACTAATTATACAAACTGGATGTCTTTCTCCATTTTCTGTAATATAATCAGTATAACAACCAAAAATAATAGAAAACAATAATAATATTATGAAAGGGCAAGTTAGCATTGAATATTTGATGATGGTCACATTAATTATCTCTTTAGCCTTCATAATATTTTTAATATTAATGGCATTAGCAGGGCTTGCTAATTATCTAGCAGCAAAAATTATTGACATAAGTGTATCTTTGTTTGTAAGTATTTTATGTGCATAATAAAATTTAATGAACAATGTTGAACTGTTTTTTTACTTATTTTTTATATTACTGTTGTTTTCTATTATCGTATATTTATTAGAAAATATTGTATTTTAAGGGACAAGTCTTGTTCTATCTCTTGGGAATAAAGATGCTTCTCTGATATTAGATAATCTCAATGTTTTCATCACCAATCTTTCTAATCCCATTCCGAATCCTCCATGAGGAGGCATTCCAAATTTGAAAGCATTCAAATAAAACTCATAATTTTCTGGTTTTAACCCCTTCTCTTTGATTTGTTCTATTAATTTATCATATCTATGTTCTCTTTGTCCTCCACTCCATAATTCCAATCCTCTATAGATTACGTCAAAAGTTCTTGTTAATTGAATACCATCTTGTTTTTCTCCCTTCATATAGTAAAAAGCTCTTGGCTCCCATGGAAATTTAGATACTGCTATAAAGTCATATCCTTCTTCCTCAAAATATTCTCCTAATTTTCTCTCCTCCTCTGGATTGAAATCCAGTTCTGGATTTTCAACTCCTAAATCCCTTAACAATTCTCTTGCTTTTAAGAACTCTATTACTTTTATTTTTGGGTTAGGCAAATCTTCAACTAACTTACTATCTTCTAAAAGTTCGACTGCATACTTGATATAACCTTCAAATACTTTTAATACATCAAATTCATCTTCTATGAATCCTATTTCAATGTCCATCGAAATACATTCGTTTAAGTGTCTAGTTGTATTATGTTTTTCTGCTCTAAAGATTGGAGCTACTTCATAAACTCTCTCAAAAACAGGAATTAACATT
>CAZNYH010000102.1:0-2794 GCA_964577235.1 uncultured archaeon
AGATATACTGCAAAACTAGTAGGAATTAAAAAGTGAGATATTTTTATAAGAGGTTTATATAAAGAAATTGAAGAAATCAAAAATACGTCTCCCATCCCTAAATTTCCAAATTTCGCTAACAAATATAAACCAAAAAAGAAAAAGAAAAATAACGATAATGCCATAGAAAATTCTACAAAGTTTTTAGTAATTAAAAATAAAATTACTTGATAAATTACTCCGCCTGCCAAAATACAATATAGTAAATAGTCACTTACCCATCCGGATTTAGCATCTTCTAAAGCAGTTAAGAAACTTCCCAATAATAATGATATCATTAAAAATATATTGATTTTGAAAAAATGTTTTGAGTTTGGAATATTTCCTGAATATTTATACGAATTTGGAATGTTGTTAACAAAATTGAGAAAAATAATTTTGAAGGAAAAACCTTTAATTGAAGTAATATATTAATGATTAAAATAAAAGTCAAAAATTTTGATTTAAATTTAACTTTATTAAGTGAACAATGCCCAGCAGAATTCTGGTATAAGACTTCAGTTTGGATTTCTTATTTAAAAATAAATAATGTTTGGACTAAAGTTTTACTAAAACAGAAAAATAATTATCTATATGTTAATACTTTCCCGAAAGTAAATAAGGAAGTTCTCATTGAAAAATTAAATTATATTTTTTGGTTGGATTATCCAGTGGAGGATTTAGAATCACTCTATGACGATAATAAATTGAGAAAAATTATCGAAAAATATAAAAATATTAGAGTTATGAGAGAAGATAATTATGTTTATAGAACTTATTTTGGAGTTGTAGCCCAAAATATCAATATTAAAAGAATAAAGAAAATCCATAATCTATTATTTAAAACTTATGGCGATTATGTAGATTATTTAAATGTTTTTACTTATCCTGTGTTAAAAAGAATTTATAAAAAGTCAGAAGAATTAAAAAAATGTAAATTAGGGTATAGGGCAGAGTATTTAAAAAATATTGTAAACGCTATTGTAGAGAAAAGATTTATTCCCGAAAATCTTTTCAAACTCCCTTCAAAAGAAGGAATTAAAATTTTAAAACAATTTAAAGGAATTGGAGATAAAATTGCTGAAATGATCTTGATGTATGCTTATGGAAAAAGAGATGTATTTCCAATTGATGTTTGGGTAAGACGAAGTTTAGAGAAACTAGGGATAGAAAATCCTAAGGAATATTTTAAAGAACATTCTTCAATAATGAATTTGATATTGTTTTTAAATGAAAGAAATGCAAGATTCTATAATTTCAATTGTTGGAAATAAAAATTTTTATTGTTATAACAATAATTATTATGCCAATAAAAAAGTTTTACAATAGAGAAAATGAATTATCTTTATTAAAAAAAGTGAAAAAACCTTACTTAGCAATTATTTACGGACGAAGAAGAATTGGTAAAACAAGTTTGGTTTTAAAATTTGTTGAAAACAAACCATATATATATTTTTTCATGAATCCAAGAAAAAGTGAAAATTTGTTATTGGAAGAGTTTGAATCTATATTAAAAGAGAAAATGAATTTACCAAATTATATAAAAATCCAAAATTGGGAACATTTCTTTGAAATATTATTTAACTATAAAGGATATATCATTTTTGATGAATTTCAATGGAGTCTTGAAATAAACAAACAAATTCCATATATTTTACAAAAATATTGGGATATTAAAAGAAATCCAACAATAATAATTACTGGATCTATAATAGGATTGCTAAAGAAATTATTTAAAACTGAAAATAGCCCTTTATTTAAAAGAGCAGAAATAATAATAGAACTTAAAGAACTTCCTATAAAAGATGTTTTTAAACTTTTAGAAGATTTGAAAGTAAAAAACTTAGAAGATAAGTTTAAATTTTATATGTTATTTGGAGGTGTACCTTACTATTATAAATTGTTGGATAAGTATAAAATTAAGACAATAGAAGAATCTATAGAAAATTTAGTTGTTGATGAATTTGGACCTTTAAGAAATGAGGTAGAAGAAACTTTAATCGAATCATTTAAGCGAGAATATAAAACATATTTATCAATATTATTAGCTATAGCAGAAGGCAAAACAAAATATGAATACATAGCGAATTATGCTGGAATAAAACCAACATCCTTGTCATATTATTTAGATGATTTAATAAATACTTTAAATATAATTGAAAAACATCAAATCGGTTTTAAGAGAAAATATATTTATTTAATAAAAGATAAATTTTACAATTTCTGGTTGAGATTTATATATAAAAATTCTGGAATAATAAATAAAGAAATTTTATTAAGAAAGATTTTTGAAAACATAAACTCTTTCTTCGGATGGAGTTTCGAAAATATGATAAGAGAAAACTTATTAAAGATATTTCCGAATTTTGAAAAGATTTTTAAATACTATGGAAAAACAGAAAAAAGTAGTTTTGATATAGACATAGTGGCTATAAATGAACATACTAAAGAAATTTTATTCTGTGAATGTAAATGGAAAGACAAAGTAAATCCCAAGCAAATATGTAAAGAATTAGTTGAAAAAAGTGCTTATGTTAATTGGTACAATAATAATAGGAAAGAGTATTTTGTAATATTTGCTAAAAGTTTTAAGGAAAAAATTTCTGAGTTTGAAGGATACAAAGTTTGGTGTTTTGATTTAAAAGAAATTTACAAATATTTTTCCATTTAAGATGTAATGACTACTACATTTAAACAGCAAAATACTCCTAAAAAAGATTTGAAAGAAGAAATGAAAATAGCTTTAAAAGAATTGGGTGAAGAAGTAATTAAAACT
>CAZNYH010000103.1:0-1896 GCA_964577235.1 uncultured archaeon
TATCTCGTCTACAAACCGTAATCACATTTTCTTCAACTTCTCTCAAACCTATTTCTATCCTTAGGGGAACTCCTTTCATTTCCCAGTAATAAAATTTTTCTCCTGGAGAAATATCTCTGTCATCTAAGTAAACTCTATATTTACTTAATTTGGATTTTATTTCTTTACAATAGTTTAATATTTTTTCTTCGTAATCTTTCCTTAGAATTGGGATAATCACTATTTGAATTGGTGCAATTTCAGGTAATAATAAGAAACCTCTATCATCATAATAGTATTGTAATAAAGCACCAACTACTCTTTCTGAAGTTCCATAACATGTTTGCCAAACGTATTTCCATTTTTCGTCTTTATCCATAAATTTAATATCAAAAGCTTTTGCAAAATTTTGGCCCAAATTAATTACACTACCCAACTCACACAATTTACCATCTTGTAGAACAGTTATAAAATCATAATTATATTCTGCTCCTCCAAAGGTTTCGGTTTTTGGTGTTCTAACAACAATATATGGTAATCCTATCTTATTGAAAAACTTTTTATAAATGTTTATAGCTTCCTTTATTTGATTTTCTGCTTCTTCTTTTGAAGAGTGAAATGTATGTGCTTCATTGAAAAACATGATTTCTCTTAATCTTAACAAAGGTTTTGTCATTTTTGTTTCACACCTAAAAGTATTTACGGTTTGATATATTTTTTTAGGTAAATCTCGATAACTTTTGATTCTCAAGGAAAATATACTGTATATTGCACTTTCAGACGTTGGTCTTAATATTAAATCTTCTCCTAATTTTTGTGTTAGTGTTGAGTTAACTATATAACCTTCTATTTTGAACGCTTCTAAAAACTTTTTTTCTTTTTTAAATAAATTGTATGGAATTAAAGTTGGAAATCTCCACTCTTCGTGGTGATACTTTTCTAATAGTTTTTCTAAAACAGAAATCACATTTTTTACAATTTTTACTCCATAATTTGGATAACAATAGAAACCTTTTAAAGGATATCTATTTTCTACAATGTCTGCTTCAACCAAAAATCTTACCCATTTGCTTTGGAAGGTTATCTCCTCCCATTATATTTAATCAAATTTAAATATATATCTTTTTGCTATTAAATAATTAATGAGAATTGTTTGGGACGAGAAAAAATGTGCAAAGTGCTTGGCTTGTGTAAGTGTATGTCCTAAAAACGCCATTGAATTTAAAGATGGAAAAATAGTAATTAACGAAGAAAAATGTGTGAAATGCGGAAATTGCGTAAGAGCATGCCCAATGGGTGCTTTGAGATTTGAAGAAAATTAATTTTTTTTTTTTTAATGATGAAAAGAGTCTCATCTGAAAGGTGATGATTTTATGTATCTGAACGAAGTTAATTATATTGAAAGAACTAAGAGATATTTATTAAGTGGGCTAAAGCAAGAAATTGAAGTTACTTATGGATGCAAGTTAACAATACAACCTAATAAAATAGTAATAAAAAGCAAAAATTTTTTAGTAATAGATAAAGTTAGAAAAATAATAGAAGCGCTCAATTTAGGATTTGACTTAAATGTGGTAAAACTACTATTAAAAGAAGATTATGATTTTGATGTTATTGACGTTCGAGATTATGTAAGGAAAAATAAGAAGAGTAAAGATTTGAAAAGAATATTGGCTAGAGTGATAGGAAAAAAAGGCAAAACTAGAAAAACTTTTGAAGAATTAGGTAGTGTGCATATAAAAATTACAGGTCCTTTAATAGGGATTATAGGTCATCAAGAAAATATTTTGCCTGTCAAGCATTATTTATTAGAGTTAATTGAAGGTAAGCCTCATTCTCATGTTTATTCCGACTTGGTAAGATATAAAAGATGTTCTGATTATTTTTGGAAGTAAAAACATATATATCGTTGTCTTT
>CAZNYH010000104.1:0-3278 GCA_964577235.1 uncultured archaeon
CTAATGGAAAAATTTGCTACGAATTTGATTATGCTATGGGCGCCTGTAAATAAACTTATTAAGAAAATTATAATTACAAATCTTTCTAAAGTTGGTTGTTTTGTTTACACAGAACATAAAAGTAAAATAAGAAATAAAAAACAAAAAAATAAAACAGAAGTTAACAATGTAGAAACATTGACTTTTGCAAAAAAGACTATTAGATTGAAAATTGTAGATGTTTTTTACTCTGTTGCTAAAGCCCTCATAACTGCAAAAATACGCAATATTGAAAGAAGCGGAGTAATTTTACCTTTAGAGAAATTTAATTATTTGAGTGAAAAAATTGAAGGAAGAAAGTTTGAGTTTCACGGAATCAAAATATTTATTCCAAAAAATTCCAAATTCAACTTATACGAATTGAAAGAAATACTATCTAATGGAGATTTCTGATTGTTGTTTAATAAACATTAACAAACCTTGCGGTCCAACTTCACACCAAGTCTCTGCGTGGATATCAAAAATATTCAATCGTAAAGCGGGACATTCAGGAACTTTAGATCCAAAAGTAATAGGAGTATTGCCCATAGGAATTGGAAAGGGTACTGTATTTTTACATTTATTGTTAAAATTTCCAAAGGAATATGTAGGAATTATGAAACTACATAAATCAGTTGAAAAATCTAAATTAGAAAAAATTTTTGAAGAGTTCACTGGAGAAATTTATCAAGTTCCTCCAGTTAGAAGTGCAGTAAAAAGAACATTGAAAATCAAAAAAATTTATAATTTTGAAATTTTAGAAATAGATAATAAAGAAATTTTATTTAAGATAAAATGCTCAGCAGGAACTTATATTAGAAAATTGATCCATGATATAGGACTTGCTTTAGGTGTTGGTGCTCATATGACTGAATTAATACGAACAGAAGTTGGCCCATTTAAATTTAAAGATAGTGTAATTTTGCAAAAAGTTTTAGATTACTATAACTTATGGAAAGAAACCGGAGATGAAAAAATAAAAGAAATATTAAAGCCTCCAGAAATCTTACTTGATTATGTACCTTATGTAGTTGTTAAAGAAGATGCTTTATATTCTGTTTCTCATGGAACTTATTTAGGAGAAAAAGGAATTTTGGAAGTGCATGGAGAAATTAAAGAAAATGAATATGTATTATTGACCACTCCTGAAAGAAAAGTATTTGGAATTGGTTTAATTAAAGATAAGAATTTAAAAGGAAAAAGAGCAATAAAGCCAGATAGAATTATAAAAGTCTTCAACAAATAGATTTAATGATAGATAAATTTATCAATAAATGGAAAAATAAAAAATATGTTGAAGGAATGTTATTAACTGGAAGTTATGTTACTGGCTATTATACAAAAAATAGTGACATTGATATTTACATTATTTTATCAGATGAAATTAATTGGAGAGAAAGAGGCAATTTGATTATAAACGGAACTTTAATAGAATATTTTGCAAATCCTGTAAGACAAATAAGGAGTTATTTTAAAAAAGAATTTGAAAAACATGAAAAAATCACTGCAAGAATGTTTGTAATAGGAAAAATAATTTTTGACAAAAATGGGATTGTAACTAAATTAAAAAAAGAGGCTGAAAAATGGTTAAAGAAACCATTTAAAAAACTTTCAAAAGTTGAAATAGAATTAATTAAATATAGTTTGTGGGATTCATTTGATGAATTAAAAACAGTTTCTGAGGAATTTAATTTCAAAATTACTTATTACACTTTTTTAGAAAAAGTTTTAAGGAGTTATTGCAAATTTTTAGGTATAGAGGTTCCCCCAATATCTAAAATAAACAAATATTTGGATAAAAATTATAGGGCAAAATATTGCTACCCTGAATTTCCTGATAAAGATTTTATGAATTTGTTTATGAAGTGTTTGGAAAAGGAAGATTTAAATTGCGTTGAAAAGTTATATTATCACGTGATTAATAAACTTGGAGGATTTGATATTAAAAATTGGAAGTTACGAAGTAAAATTGATATTTGAATTATTACCATGTAACTTCATAACTCTTTGTAAAACCACCTCCTGATTTATCTCCTTTATCTTCTAAAGCATCAGTATCTGGACCGCAAACAAATTCTATATATTCTTTAGGTAAATTATATATTTGTCCTACTTTTTTGTAATATTCTACCAATTTATTTCTAGGAATTTTGATTTTAAATTTTTCCCAAGTATCATACAAGTTTTCTATTTTAGTATTCTCCAACATTCTTTCGTTAAAGTTAGAGCCTACAACATATAAATGCTTAATACTACAATTGATAAATTTACTATTTTCTAAATAAGTATTTGTTAAAAACATTAATCTTATCTCGCAATTTTTTAAAATTAATTTTTTACATTTAGATTCTGGAAATCCTAAAACTTCTCCTTTACAATTCTCAAAAACAACATTTTCAATTTTGGAAGTACCAAAAGCAGTCAATGAAAAAGTACAATTTCTAAAAATCATATTTTTCCAATTAGAAAAGGCAAAATCCCATAAAATTCCGTTCTCTATTAAAATAAAATTATTTTCTTTTTTGGAATATTTTTGGTAATCATGTTTTGAAATTAGCATTAAAAATTAATGAAAGTGAAAGACATAAAGATCTCCAAAAATACAACAATAAAAAAACTTATTGAAGAATTTAAAAGTATAGGTGGATTTCAAGCCCAACATGTTGCAAAAGGAGTTGAAATTTTGGAAAAAATGTTTAAAGATAAATGCATTAAATTTTTATCATTTCCTGCTGACATAATTGCTACAGGAACAAGAGGAGTTATTATAGAAGCAATTAAGCGAAAAATGTTTGATGTTGTTATTACAACTTGTGGTACTTTGGATCATGATATTGCAAGAAGTTTTGGGGATTATCTATTAGGAGAATTTGAAATGGATGACATAAAATTAACTAAGAAAGGATTATTTAGATTAGGAAATGTAATTGTACCAAAAGAAGTTTATTGGGTGTGTGAGAAATTTGTTCACAAAGTTTTAGATAAAGTTGATAAGGAAAAACTTTCAACTCACGAGTTCGTTTGGGAATTAGGAAAAAATCTTCCAAAAGATTCTATATGCTATTGGTGTTATAAAAATAAAATTCCAATGATAATTCCTGGGATTACAGATGGAGCAATAGGAACTGCAGTATTAACGTATTATAAGAAAAAAATATTAATTGATGTTTGGGAAGATGAAAGATACTTATCTTCAATTACTTTTGGAAATAAAAAATTGGGTGCTCTAATTTTAGGAGGAGGAATTTCAAAACACCATA
>CAZNYH010000105.1:0-9837 GCA_964577235.1 uncultured archaeon
CCAGCAGTATGTTCTTTTTCTGCTTCTTCTTTTGGAATTTCTTGATGAATCTTTTTTATTACTTTTTCAGGATCCGCTTCCAAAATTCTTTCTACAGTAGAAGTAGAAACTCCTATTTTCTCAGCAATTTGCTCTTTTGTATAGTTATGTTCTTTTAATACTACGGCATATGAAGCAACAGCCAATGAAGGTAACCAAGTTAAGTTTCTATATTCTACAAGTTTTTCCAAACCTCCAATCAGTTCTATGGCTTTTATAAATACTTTAAAAGCTTCTTCATTTACATCTACTTCTTTAGGCTCTACGATTTTCATTAATATTATTAGGTCCCACACTAATTATATTTAGCTAATATTAAACTATCTTCTCATATAAATTATGCCTTCTATTAAAACACTAAAAATCAACAATAAAGAGGTTACACACTAATATAGTGTGCAACGTGATTAATATTATTCTGTAATACTTTTAATGATTTTTTCTTCATCTTTAACTACTTTTTCAAATATTTCTTTCATTTTTCCTGACAATATATATAAAAAAAGTTTCATATTCATTGAATATACATAAACCCCATCTTTTTCCTTACATACTGCTAATCTACAAGGCATCATAGCAGAAACCCAATAGTTCTTAGAGTTACTCAATATTTCTTTTGCGTATTTCTTGTTACACAACTCAATAATATAAATATTTTTGTTTATTTTTTCTTTCATGTTATGTTCTGCAGATATATTCCATTTTAGATCTACAATTGCTTTTTTTAAAATTTCAATTGTTTGATTAAAGTTATATTTGCTTTTAATTTTTTTAACCATAATTTTTTCTATCATTAATTTAGTTATGTTAGATTATATATTATCTAAGTCTGGAATTATTTTGTTGGCTTTTTTGCTGTTTGTAGCATTTATAGCTATAGAAAAAAATTTGGAATTGTTTTTTTTACAAAGAGAAGCAATAAACATTTGTGAAAATTTAATTACAGAAGTTAAATATGTGAGTGAATCTCCCACATTGGAAGAAAAAACATCAATAGAATTACCTCACAAAATAACAATAGGATTTTCTAATTACAAGTATTCTCTAAAAGGATTGACTAAAAAAGAAGGTTCTAATACTTGGATTATTTTTGCCATATTGTATAAAAATAAAATAATATATGCTTGTGGATATTTACATAAAGGAAAAGCAAATGTAAATTTTGATGTAGAGGTAGAGGAAAAACCTTATATAATAATCACAAAAGATAAAGATTTGATTACAGTAAAACCTTCAAATACGCCTACTTAATTATCAAGATTTTTTTACATATTATACATTCAGCCACTTTTTTTCTTGCTGAATTGACTAATCGAGTAATTGTTGGTCTCGAAACTTTCATTTTTTTGGCTGCTTCTTCATGAGACAAGTCTAGTAAGTCAACTAATCTTAAAGCCTCTATTTCTTCTTTTGTGATTGTAATGCATTCTCCCACATTTGGCACCGGAACAATTCGTTCTATTTCTGGAAAAAACTCAATAAATTTTTTACATGGAGGTCTTCCCCTCCTTCTATATCTCATAAAAAATATAATTTCTTTATGAAAATAACGCCAATTAGTTTTGATTCATTTTCAACGAGATCTTTTTGCTTTATGGTTGAAGATAAATACGATAAAATTTTAATTGATCCAGGAGTTGCAATTGCTCCAAAGGCTTTTGGATTACCTCCTCATGAAATTGAACTAAAAGAACTTGAATCTAAAAAGAAATTAATTAAAGATTTACTTAAAAAAGTAAATTTTGCAATAATAACACATTACCATTATGATCACTACCTTCCTGATGCAGAATATCCTGTTGAAACCCTTTTTGTAAAATCTAATGAGAATTTTATAAATAAATCCCAATTAAACAGGAGTAAAGAGTTTTTAAAAGATAAAGATAATTATGTGTTTGCTGATGGTAAAACTTTTGAAGTTGGAAATTTTGTTATTGAATTTTCAAAACCAGTTATTCACGGAGATGATAAATTGGGATATGTGTTAATGGTAAATATAAGGAATGATAAAAGTATAGTCTATACTTCTGATATTAGCGGAAGATTAGATGATTATATTATAAATTGGATAAATTCTAAAAATCCAGATATAATTTTTTTAGATGGGCCTGCGATAAATTTTTTAGGTTATCGTGTATCTAAAAGTTACATAGATTCTTTTAACAATTATGCAAAATTGTTAAGAGGAGATATTATTTTGGATCATCATGCAGTTAGGAGAACAACATTCAGGAAATATTTTAATTTTAAATTCAAAACAGGTGCTGAATATTTTAAAAAGAATGAAAATTTATATGAAGCGAGAAGAAAAGAATTATATAGACTACAACAATTTTAAACTTCCAAAAATTTCATCTAGAATTTCATCATAATACGGACCTGCTCCTAAACAAGTAATTGTTCCAGAAGGAATTTGAGTTAGCCCAGCGTCTTTAATTAAAGCGCAAGGTATTTTTTTAATCAAACATTTTCTATATAAACTTAACAACTCAGATAAAGAATTGCATTTTAAAACAACTTTTTTGTATCTGTCTTTTTCCCATAATTTTATTAACCTTTTTGGACATTTTTTATAACATTCTATTGCTGCATGAGCGACTTGAGCTGCAATTTTTCCTTTACCCATTTTTATATCTGTTCTCACAACAAAAACTTGTTTCATTATAATAATATGGGACCGCGGGGATTTGAACCCCGGCTACGGGCTCCCAAAGCCCGCGTGCTAGCCAGACTACACTACGGTCCCATTACAAAATATATTAAAAGCAAAATTTATATTTTAACATATATTTAAACAAGTGTTTGCTTTTTTATAAAAGCAATCGAAATGTAAATTATTTTTAAATTAAAAATCTCAATTTATAATGGAACATATGGAAATTTTGTTAATAACTTTTATTACTATTGTTTTTTGCGTATATTGTTATTTTGTTTTAAAGGATACTTGGGAATTTGCTGAAATTAGAGGAATAGTTACTCAAATTATAAATGTTTATTTAAATGAACAATACTTAACTTATGGAAATGATATTAAATTAATTAATTGTGATGTATTAATTAAAAAAGATCCAATGGGTGTTAAACATGTTACAATTAATGTACATGCTATTGGTCAAGATACTAATATTCATCTTCCAGGAATACAAATATACATTAGTGATATTGTTATGTGCAGAATGATAAATCAAATTAGGGATTATTTAAAAAATCACAATGCAGAATTAAGAGAGTTTTATTTAAACGGACAAAAAATAGATTATTGTTGATAATAAAAGCACAGAGGGTGCTTTCTGGCAATAAATTTAGTTAATTCCACTTTTAAATCATCATAATAATCTAAAATTTCATCTCCTTCTAAAATTATCCAATCAAAATTTTTGATAGAGTTTTCTATAACAGTTCTAATACTCAACCTTTTATCATATAATTCTACACATATTGTTTCATCAACATATGGCCCAAAAAGCGCATGTTTGTTTTTTTCAATGAATTTTTCATAATGCTCAAAAAATTCAATTGGAGGCCCTTTTTTCTTTGATATGTTTATTACATGGTTGTCTTCAAATTCAAAACACAATAAGCAATACTTTTCATTTAAAAATAAATCAGAATATATTAATCGATACTCTCTTAAATTTTTCAAAGCATTTTTATAATCATTTAGCATCTTACCATAAACAATATCATCAACTCTTTTAGGTCTTTCTGCCAAACAGAAAACAAAATAAGTTCCTTTTATGTGCATAAGATGTTGTAATTCATGAATGTCATAAGGCTCAAACTCCCAAAAGAAAAATTTCTCAGAAGGATTCTTAATGAATTCTCTACATAAAATTATAAATTCTAAGAATTTTTTATAAGAAACGGGTGCTGCTACATTCCTATTTGGATCAACAGGATCTGGAACTATCAAATGATGTTCTGGAGGATTTCCTTTAACTAATTCAATTCTAGTGCCTGGTTTCCATAATGCCGCTTCTAAAATCAAATTTTCAAACGATTTATAATAAATAATTAGTAATTCACATAAATATCCAGAAAAACCTCCAACAGAAATTTCTGCTCCATATAATTCATTATTTTTTAAAAATTGTTTTAGCAATCTTACATCATCTTTATTAGTTAAATTTTTTTCAACATATTCTTGATGTAGAGGAGTTCTATCAACTGGTGACTTCAATTTTCCTCCATACCATTCAAAACAAGGAACTAATTCTACTTTATAACTTTTATAATTAATTATAAAGTAAGGGTGATGTGCATAATTTTCTTCATATTTTCCAAAATATTTGGCCACTTTTCTAACATCTTCTACAGCATCTTCTATTTTTGTCTCTTTTGGAAAGACAAAAAATATGTCGATATCATGGGTTCCTTTTAAATGAGTATCTCTTGCTGCAGAACCAGCAAAAACAATTTTTTTAGCTTTTGATAATTTAGAAGACACATTGATTATTTCCTCAGCAGTGGCTTTTATGTGAGCATTTTCTAACTTAGAAGGTTTGATTTTTTTTAGCACTTTTTTTAAAATTTCTCTGATTTTTTTCTTGTTTTTTCCGTAGTATTCCAAAATGTCCATAAATTATTTTAATAAACTTTTGTTTTGAAATGTTTTCAAAAAACAATATATATAACATGTCCCATATCTTATTATGCGTTTTGAAGTCCTTAAAACAGAAATAGAAAAAAGATTTAGAACTGAAAATATCATTTTGGAAAGTTTTAATGCAAAAACTGATGAAATATTTCTTATTGTTGTATTTAGAAACTACGTTATGAGTTTAAAATTAAAAGTTTTACTTGATAAAATTGTAATTTACTCAGGAAACAAATATTCTGTTGAATTAGGAGAAATAAAAATTTTTGAAAAAGGCGGACAAATTAGAACTAATGAGTTGAATAAGTTAATAGAAATAATCAAACAATTTTGGTATAAGTATGGAAAAAGATTACCACCTATTAAAAAGAAAACATTTAAAACTCATAAAGTTCTTCTAAAACTTTAATTAATTCTATTTCATTCACTTCAGGAATATAAACAATATTCTTGCTTCCTTTTTTATTTCCTATTCTTATCAAGATTGGTTTTTCTTTTAATTTTTTCTTTAATTCCTTCAAAATATCCAAACTAATATCTGAGTTTACTAATTTTTCAAGAAATCTTTCATCTTTTATTGAATCATATTCTTTATGGGATTTAATAATATCGCTAATTTCACTTATTGTACTCAATTTTTCTAAAGTATACTCATCTATGTTTATTTCATTGATTTGTTTAAATGAAAATTCTATCAATTCTTTAACGCCTCTTGGAGCAACAAAAACTTTGATTTTGTTTTTCATTTTTATAATTTTTATAGTAACTTTGAACTTATCAAATTTTTTGAAGAATGAAATTATATCAATATCTTTTAAATTAGTATATAATTCTAAATTTTTTCCATAATAGTTTCCGTTATATGATATGTTTTTCAATATTTCTAAAATTTCAAAGAATTCATCTAAATTGCATTTTATTTCAATGTTGTTTATTTTTCCATGAACTTCATATCTATAAATAATTCCAAAAGGAACTTTTTGAATTTCAATTTCTCCTTTTAAATTCCATGTATCTAATAAACAAAACATAGCGGCTGCTAATTTTGGATTTTCACATTTTACTGAAAGACCATTTAGATTAATTTCACCACATGACACTATAATATTTCTTTTATTAACAAATTCCCAAAATTCTTCTTTATCTCGAATTTTAAATTCTTTTAGTTCTTCTGGTTGAAATATTTTTTTCCTTCGTGAAACTTTAAGTCCCATTAAAATATCCTTTTATTGTAATATTTATATATTTTTCCTGTAATTCAGGTTATTTTAGGATATCCTCAAATTCTATTTTTTTTGCTTCTTCATATGGAGTTTCTAAAACTCTCTTTATGTCTTTAATTATTTTTTCTCCAAAGCCTTCTGTTAAAAACAATTCTAATTCAGAAGCGTTCACAAATCGTTTTATTGTTTTAAATCTCTCCAAAATTTTTTTAGCCATTTTTGGACCAATGTGTGGTAGAGATTCTAAAACTCTTAACTGTAATTCACTTAAAGGTATTGATTTTTTTACATGGATATGCCTAACTTCTTTTTTAAGGTCGATTTGTTCTCTTCTCGCTAAGTTTAAAATTATTTTAGCAGTTTCTTCTTGACTTTTTGTAAAAATTATAGGAATCCCAAAATCTAAAATTATTGAACTTATTAGACCATAATAAGCATTTTCACTTATTTTTCTTGAATGTTGTCCTTCAATAATTAAGATTGGTTTTTTATAAACTTTTAGTTTTTTTAATTGTTCAAATAATCGTCCATCTATCATAGACTCTATTAAATCATTTGCTTCTTTTCTTTCAATTACAACATCTTCACTGATTAGATAGTCACCAATTTCTAATTGTTGTAGTTGAACATTCGCGTGATCAATTAAATATCTTACTACATCACTAGATTTTTCTCTATAATCTGCGATTATTTTCACAGGAATCTTTTCAGGAATTTCTCTAGTTGAAATTTCAAAAGCCTTTTCCTTAAGTTCCTTTAAAATTCGTATCATTCTTTTTTCCTTTTGTTTTGATGCCCACCAATAAATTTCATCTCTTGTATTTTTAGTAACTAGCACTATTAATTTACCCTCTGAATGTCTTCCTGTTCTTCCTCTTCTTTGGATTAGCCTTATTTCAGAAGGTACTGCTTCATAAAATAAAACGATATCTACTTCTGGAATGTCAATTCCTTCTTCTCCTACAGAAGTAGCAATTAAAACTTTTATTTTTCCTTCTTTAAATAGATCTAAAATTTCTTTTTGCTTTTTTTGAGTCAATCCTTTATCCTCTTCCCTAGTTGCCTGTCCAACAAATCGCTCACAAGTAGTTATTTCTGAAATTCTTTTCTTCAAAATATTGGCGGTTTGCCTATATTGACAAAATATTAAAATTCGATTTTTGTCCAAGTTATTTTTCAAAATTTCAATACATTTTTCGATTTTAGGATGTTCGATATTATTTTCTTTCAATTTTTTTAATTCGTATAATATTTCCAAAAATAATCGCGGTTCTGTTAAAATTCTCAAAGATTTTTGGCTTCCTGTTCTAGATGAAATCCAAATCTTATTTAAATGTTCATAAGCAGGAGTAACTCCTTGCGTTTCTAATAATTCAATACAAAATTCCAATTTTAATAAAGCAGCAGTTATTGCAATTCCTTCAAAAACTTCAGATGATTTATCTTCCATATTTTGTAATGCATTTTGTAACATATCTTGGACAGCAAGTAATTCTTTTTTGGTCATTGTGTACGGCTCCGCAGAATCAATAAAACCTAAATTTTTTAGTTTTTCTAATAATATTTTTTTTAAGTCATACATAAGGTTTCTGACCTTCTTTAATTCTTCTGAAAGTTCTACAAATTCTACCTGTGTTTCTACTGAATATATATATGGTCTTACATCTTCATCATATGGGGTCCTAACTTCAATGTTCTTAACTCTTAAATTATTTATTATTTCTTGAATTTTTTCTTCTACAGAAGAAGGAGAAGCTGTCATACCAAGAATTAAAGGATATCTGGATTGTTTTATATAAAAATCAACTACTGTTTTATAAGAATATTTTCCAACTGTTTTATGACATTCATCCACAACCAATAAAGATACATCTTCTAAGGAAATTCTACCTTCTAACAAATCATTTTCAATTGTTTGTGGGGTTGAAATAATTACGTCTGCCATTTTAAATAGCATTTTTCTTTTCTCTTTTGCAATGTTACCTGTAAGTGCAACTACATATCTAAATTCTCCATATTTTTCAAAAAAATCTTTATGTTGTAATACTAAAGGTCTAGTTGGAGCTAAAATTAATATTTTTCCCAATTCTTTTCGCTTTTCAGCAACTATTAAAGCAATTAATGTTTTCCCTAACCCAGTAGGCAAAACTACTAAAGTATTTCCTTTATTTAAAACAGAATTAGCAATTGCTATTTGATATAATCTTGGTACTATATTTTTCATAAATTAATAGATTGTGCACTAATATAATGACGTTAATTTAGTTTTTTATTTAAAAGTTCTATAATATAGTTTGTTGGATTATTTATTTCTCCTTTTAAATATTTGTCTAACGCAATTATCTCTTCACCAATCCCTTCTATTAAATCATACTCAGAAACCTCATCTGCTGTAATCCATCTAAAGTCAACAAGTTCATCACTTAATTTTACATTTCCTGCTTTATATTTTCCATAAAGACTTAACACAATAGTTGGGATTCCATCAGGTCTAATAAAAGACAAAGAAGTTAAATACTTTATGTCTTCTATTTCTATTCCAACCTCTTCAAATACTTCCCTTTTAATAGCCATTTCAAGTACACCATACCATGCATCTTTTGTATGTTTTCTGTAATTTATGTAATCACTTACTTCAAGCTTTCCTCCAGGCACAGTCCATTTAGATGGAAATACTTTTTCCTTATCGCTTCTTTTTACTATTAAATACTTCCCTTCTTTAATTACTATACATGTTACAGAAACATAATGCAACTTATTATTTTTAGCATTGTTTAACACTATATTTCACCTCTTCTTTAATTTTATATGGCTAGTTGAATTAATTACTTAAAGTTTTTAATATATTTATGATGAAACCGACTGCGTATGATTTTATGATTAACCCTAAGGAACCTGATTAATCACATTCCAACCAACAATTTCCTTTTCCATCTAAATGTATTATAATTTCCTTTGAGCATTCAAAACTCTTTAAATCACAACTGAAATAAAAACTTGTTTCAAAATTTCTGTACTTGATATTTAATTTTTCACCTTCTTTTGAAAGATATAGTTTATCAACAATTTTTAATTTGATATGTTTTTCTCCCTTAAACAAATATCTTTGAGAATCAATATACTCAAGAATTTCTCTTAATTTTATCACAATTTTCTGGCTTTTTACTTTTTTTATTAAACTGATAGTTTTTTCAATTAGTGGTAAAACAGTTAAAATTAATAACAGAGATAAGGAAATAATAATCAAATATTCGATAGATATCATTATGTATGTAATTTTCCATCTTTAATATAGACTATTCTACTTCCATATTTTGCCACATTGGGATCGTGAGTTACTAAAATTATAGTTCTACCTTCTTCATTTAATTCTTTAAATAATTCCATTACTTCTTTTCCAGTTTTACTATCTAAATTTCCAGTAGGCTCATCTGCTAAAATATATTTTGGATTGTTTATTAGGGCTCTTGCTATTGCTACTCTTTGCTTTTGTCCTCCAGAAAGTTGATTAGGATAATGATATATTCTATTGGATAATCCTAATCTCTCCAAAATCTCTATCACTTTTTTTTCTCTTTTTTCTTTTGGTACTCCTGAAAAAATTAAAGGAAGTTCTACATTTTCATATACATTGAGATTGGGAATTAAGTTAAATTGCTGGAAAACAAAACCAATATATTTCCTTCTTACTTTTACTAAATCCATTTTAGAAACTTCTTTCCCTTCAATATAAACTTCTCCTTTTGTTGGAGTATCTAAACAGCCTATTATGTGGAGTAATGTACTTTTTCCAGAACCAGAGGGCCCCATAATTATCAAAAATTCACCTTCTTCCACAGATAAATTGATATCTCTAAGGGCTATAACTTTATTTTCACCACTTCCATATATTTTCCAAACATTTTTACACTCTAAAACAGCCATTATATTTTAATGATGTATTTGATTTCCTTAATGATTTCCTATTTTTTGGGAAAA
>CAZNYH010000106.1:0-4447 GCA_964577235.1 uncultured archaeon
GGTTTCACATTTTAAATATTTATTTATAAGATCTTCTAACTCTTTAAGTGCAGACTTAACATCATCATAATCAAATCCTTCTATTACTATTATCGCGTTTTTTGTATTTTCTGTGAGTTTAGTTCGTTCCGCCTCTCTCCAATTAAATCGTCTACATATAGCAGAAATTTTATCTTTATATATAATCTCTCCCGGTTTTGGAGGTTCTTCTTTTTCTTCCCCTAATAACTTTACAGGAGTTTCATTTTCACCAGCATAAGTTAACTCAATATATTCTTCTATTTTATCTAAATCTTCACCACCAACTGGCAATAAATATTTTAGAGATATATAATTATACAAATCAACAAGTGCATTTATTTGTGGAATATTGTTTCCTTTTAATACTCTTCTTACTAAACTTTCTATTGAAGACCTATATTTGCTAGGTTTAGCTCCAAATTTTTTATAGACTTCTCTCCAACAAAATATTTTTGGGTGGTGAACGTCTATATTTTCTCTCACATAGCCTTCAATTTCTCTTAACATATTTATAATTTCAGATTTTGAAGTGTTGTCTTCTAAATTTTTTACAATGCAAACTCCTATAACTAAATTAGAGTAATTATCAAAAATCCTTTTATCAACTTTAAATTTCATTAAAGTTATTATAATAATGTCATATTAATGTCATATGGGGCCGTAGTGTAGGCTGGCTAGCACGCGGGCATGGGGCGCCCGTAGCCGGGGTTCAAATCCCCGCGGCCCCATATTATGATGACACTGGTTCGCCCTGAATAGTGATGGGAACTTTGCTTTCTGATAATAAATAACATAATACTCCTATTAATATTATGGATGAAGAAGCATTCAAAGTTTTACAAAAAAGTATAGACAAACTAAAACAAACTCAATATTTGATCCTTAAAAAAGTAGTTAGTATGTCAAATGATATGGAAAAAGTCAAGCAAATAGATAATTTAACAAATCAAATAGATTTGTTAAAAGAACATATTGAAAGTCTTCATCAAGAAATTGAAAACATAAAAATAGAAATTACTAAAATAAAAAGCGAGTTAGATGAATTGAGACAGTTAACAGATATTGAAGAAATCAGAAAAATTAAAACATTTATGGAAGCTATTAATCCAACCCAAATACCCACGATAGATATGGTTAAAGAAATGATAGAAGAAGCACTTAAGAAAAATCCTTAAATAGCATAATCCTATATTTTGATTTCCAGTCATCTGGAGAAAATTTAGGAGGGCAAGGATTTATCGTTTTTTTCTTGCATTTAGGACACTCTTTTTTAAATGTAAATAAGTTGCAATGAATACAGTACCTTATTTTAAATTGCATTAAATATAGTGGTATTTTTTAAAGCCGCCGGCGGGATTCGAACCCGCGACCTCCCGCTTACAAGGCGGGCGCTCTAACCACTGAGCTACGGCGGCATTATATATTTATAAATTTTTTAGTACTAAACCTTTATTAGGTTATATCTGAAAAATCAAATAACAAAAAATCCTATTAATTTTTAAACTTCAAAAGATATTTATGCCATTTATAAGAATTTCATGAGGAAGTACAAGTAGAAAATCTACTTTTATAAAATTAATAAAAAAAGAAATTAGAGAAGAAAAAGTTTTGACTTTACCAATAGATAGATAAAGCCTTCAAAAAATACTAAAGTAAAATATATCAAGGAGAAAATTAAAAGCAACTGCACAATAAATATCTATAGAAACAATGTTTTGATTATTATTTGGGATAAAACTCCAGAAACTGTTAAGATTAAAAACAAATATTTAGCAAATCTTTTAAAAACATACTTTAAAATAATAGAAAAGATAAATATGAATATCAAATAAATTATTAATAGAGGTGGTTAGATGGAGTACATATATGCTGCATTATTGCTACACAGTGCAGGCAAAGAAATAAATGAGGAAAATTTAAAAAAAGTATTAGAAGCAGCAGGAGTCGAAATTAATGAGGCTAAAGTAAAAGTAGTAGTTGAAAGTTTAAAGGACGTTAATATTGACGAAATAACAGCACAACCAGTTGTAACTCAAGCTCCTACTCAAGTTGAATCTCCAAAAGTAGAAGAAGAAAAGAAAGAAGAAGAGGAAAAAGAAGAGCAAGTAGATGTAGCAGCAGGATTGGGAGCATTATTCGGTTAAAATCATTTATATCACTTTACATTATTTTATATTATATTGGCGGGGTGGAGCAGCCTGGAGTGCTCGCCGGGCTCATAACCCGGAGGTCGGTGGTTCAAATCCACCCCCCGCCCTATAAAAGTAATTCTACTAAAACTAATGAAAGAAATGATACTAATTCCTTTAATATTATGTTCAACTTATTTTTATTTAGTTTCTATTAGTAATGATGATGTTTATTTAGTACCTTTCGGAATTTCTACAAATTATTCCTCAGGAATAACAATAGATTTACCCGATAATTATTATCTATCTAAAGATTTTGTTGAAGGAATATATGCAGCAAAAACCTGTATAAAAAAATTAACAGGATATGATAAAGGATTTTATATAAAAGTGTTAGATCAATGGATTAAAGATGGAAAGTACATTTATGTCAACTCTGCTCACTTAAGTGGAAAATCTGGAAGTGCAATGATAGCGTTTGCTATGTATTTCGAAATTTTAAAACAAAGACTAAAAGACTATTCTCCAACAAATATTGATGAATTCACAATGTCAGCAGAAATAGATGAAAATTGTAATTTATTACCGGTAGAACATCTAGAAAAAAAGAGAAAAGTTGAAAACTATGGGGTAAAAGTTTATGACTATAACTTTAAAACTTTAGAAAATTTTATAAGTTATATGACTGATGTAGAAGTTCCAGAATACACTAAATTATATTTTAACTGTTGGTTAAATCCAAAAAAAGAAACACTCAATATTCAATTTGACAAAAATTATTATGAAACTTATTATTATCAATTAGAAGCGTTAAGGTTATATTATGATGGAAAATTTTATAACTGTGAGTATTATTTTAAAGATAAAATTCAAGAATTACTTTCAAAAGTTAATAAATCAAAAATAATTCACCTTCCAGGAATCTCAATAGAAAAATCAATTACATTACCACAAAATCCAGGTAAAGAAATGTTAGAATATTGTGTTTCAACAGATAATGAATGTTTAAGTTTCTCTTACATATATTCAGTCTCAAAAGGAATTGTGAAATATAAATGCCAAAATCCTGTTTGTAAAAAAATAGAAGATGAAATTATAAAGTTAGATTATTTAATTGAGGAGAACAAAGACAAATTTATAGCAAAATATTTAATGAGAAAAGCAATGAATCTTTTAAAAAAAGCAAGAAACGCTCATGCAATAATTGACAATGGAATATTTTATGCAGAACCAACAACTATAAAATTAAAAAAGCAGTTTAATTTACTCAATTTCATAAGTGAAAACTTTTTAATTTTAGAGGCCGTATTTGTATGTTTAGGGTTAATATTTGCTTTCTTGCATCTGTTTTAATTGTTTTAAATCATTTTTGGAATTTAAAATAATAGAAAGGAGGTGAAAAATATGAAATTTTTAAAAGTAAAGTGTAAAAAATGCGGAAATGAGCAAATAATTTCAGAAAAACCCTCAATAGTTGTTAGATGTTTAAAATGTAATGAAATTTTAGCAAAACCAACAGGAGGAAAAGGAGTACTATATTGTGAAGTTATAGAAACTTTGTGATATCAAAACTCCAAATTTTATCTAAAATTTTTTTATTAAATTTTAATAAATTACTAACTTTTTCAAAAACTTTAGAATATTTTGTATCCAAATACAGAAGTTTTATTTTCTTTTTGTATAAATCTTCTAAATCATCTACTTCAACAAACCCTCTTCCTAATTCATCATATAATTTTGCACCACTACCGACAATAGGATTTTTAGCTTTATATTTTATTCCTGTTCTTGAATTTCCTATTTCTAAATATTCATTTTCTTTTCCTTTTAACGGCTCTAACAATATAGGAATTCCTCCTTCTTCCTTTATGTATTCTATTTTTTCCTCGATAGAACTTCCTTTAATTTTAGTTACAAATAATCCTAAAATTTTTTCATCTTCAACCCCTGGATAAATATCAACTCCAAAAAAACTAACTTTTCTTTTTAAAAAGGATTCTTTATAGTCTATTAAAAAACCTACTTCTATCCTATATTGTTTTAAAATTTTACATAATTTAGGGATACATTCAATATTTGAATCAGGATTCTTAGCGGAATAAATCTGGATATCTACCCGCATTATTTTAAGTATATAGATAAAATTATGTTCATCAAATTTCTATGTCTTATAGTCCCACAAGAAGTTCTTATAAATTCTGAAAATTTTTGATTTTTAAAAGGTCTTGCATTTTCGTGTTTTATTAAAAATATACAAGGATGCCATGGGTGTTTTCCTGTAATTGAAGAAGTTGTAT
>CAZNYH010000107.1:0-4975 GCA_964577235.1 uncultured archaeon
TGTAATAATCCACTTATCTGTTGTATTAAAATATCCTTCCATATACTCTAATGCTGAATATTTTGGTTTTTCATGAGTTATACATGTTATTCCCAAAAGAATTCCTAAAAAAGGAGCTATTAATTGGTGAAGTAAGCCCCACACGTCCATAAAGTTATAACAACATTATGATATATAAAAGTTTTTACGTATAGTTGGGTAATATAGATATATATTTCTATAAACATACTGCAAAAACGATTGATGTTGTTTTAATAACTCATAATAATGATTTTATCTTATAAAATTTATGGCAAAAAGAAAAGTGATTTTGCCTCAGGCATTTGGATTATACAAATTTGAAGAAGAAGAAAAAGGAAAAATTATGGTAAATCCATACACTGTTTTATTGATAGTAATTGGATTTGTAATTTTAGAATTGGTTTTGCATCTTATATTCAAAATTAGATTTTAAAATTTATGGACATTGTTGAGTTAACCTTAAAGTTAGTTAAAATAGACTCCCAAAATCCGTTTACAGGAAATCCAGAAAAAGACAATCCAAACACTCCTATTGAAAAAGAAATTGCAGAATTTATTTATAATTATTTAAATGAAATAGGACTTTCCCCAAAGAAAATAGGGTATGAAAATAGACCAAATGTTGTTGTAGAAATTGGAAAGGGAAAAACTATAGTTTTTAACGGGCATATGGATACAGTTCCTATCGGAGAAGGTTGGAAATTTAATCCTTTTGGAGAAATAAAAGACGGAAAAATTTATGGTAGAGGAAGTTTAGATATGAAAGGAAGTTTAGCATGCTTTATAAAAATGTTGGAAGAATTAATAAAATATGAAAGTAATTTGCAAAATAAAGTACAAGTTCAGTTTGTAGTAGATGAAGAAGTTGGAGCATGTTCAGAATTTGGAACAAAGTTGTTAATAAACAAAGGATACACTGGAGATTTTGTGATTGTTGGAGAACCAGGAATTAAGAGGATTACTATTGCTCATAAAGGTTTATTAAGATTTAAAATAACATCATTAGGTGAATCAATCCATACGGGATTTAAAGAATGGGAGTTGGGATTAAAGGGTAAAAATGCAATTACGGAAATGATGAAATTAACAGATAAACTAAATAAGGAAATTAAAAAATTAGAATATCCTTTGGATGAATACTTTCCTGAAAGAAAGCCAATAGTATTTAGTTTTCCAACTATAATTAAAGGAGGCGTTTCAATAAATATAGTTCCTAATAAATGTGAGGCTTTTGGAGAAATAAGATATTTACCGACAGTCGATATTGAAGAAGTTGAGAAAATAATTAAAGATTTGTGTAATGAATTTGGAGCAGAATATAAATGTTTGTTGAAAATTCCTGCTTGGAAGTCTCAAAAAACAGAAATGCATGAATTTATTAAAGAAATAATATATAAAGAAACAGGAAAACTTTTAGAATTTGAAGGTTGTGGAGCCGCTTGTGATATTTGGATGTTTAATAAGCCAGGGTGTATAATTGGGCCAGAAGGTAAAAATCCTCACGCTCCAAATGAATATGTGGAAATTGAAAGTTTAGAAAAAATAAAAAATATATATTTCAAAATAGCAACCGAAAGTTACGAATATTTAGAAAAAAATCATAATGTTCTATTGAATTAAAATATCTTTAAAGCATTCAAAACTTTTTGTAGTTTCTTTATTTAAAATTGCTTCTTTATATTCTTTGAGCAATTCCTCTTCTGACTTTGGTTTTTCTTTTAAACAATGTACAAATTGCTCGCTGAACCATGGCATTATTCCAAACATTTTCCTTTTGTTTTCATAATCTGAAATATAACTTAGCCATCCACAGATAGCTAATTGCATGTTACAATCCCAAAATGTAAATATTCCTTCTATGTCACTCCAACCCGGTCTTGCTCCAAACCAAGTTTCAAAAAGCCATACTTCTTTTTTAATTTTCTCTATAGGTAATTTATCTAAATTTCCTGCTCCATAAATATTAAAGGCTATAGCATCCAAATTTTTAATAGATAACATAACATCTATGATTTCTGGCCTTTTTATGTATTCTTCTTTATTTATTGTGACAAAAGTCTTTATATTTGGATATTTTCTCTTTATTATGTTACAAATATTGTTTAAATATTCTCTTAATATATTTAAATCAGTAGGGACATCTTTTCCTTTTTTAGCACTTCCTAAAAATGCAGGTTCATTTGCAACTAATACGGCATCTGGTTTGTATTTTTCGATTAACTCCAATTTGAATTTAAGTAATTCATCAAAATACTTCTTTTGATCTCTTATCTTTCCAAATAAAACGAGAGGTCTTAAAAACAATTTTAATTTTCTTTTTTTAATTTCTGATATTAACTTGTCATAATCTTTTTCTCTGTCTCTATAGACTTTTTCTTCAATATACAAAGAAACACAATTAACTTTCGATTTTTGTGCAATATCTAAGAAACTAATCCATTCTTTTAGAGAAAATCTTCGAGATACTGACTCACTTGCTATATCCAAATTAAAACATTTGAATTTATTTACTTTGCTCGTTTTTTCTTTATTATTTAAATAATAATATGCGAAAAATGCAGGAGTTTTAAATCCTTTAGTTAAATCTCTAACTAAACCTGTTTTTGGGTTTTCATTTTTTCGCATGCAGTAGAAAAACTGTTCTGTGAAAAAGGGCGATATCATATAATATTTATCTTTTTCAGCTAGTTTTTCAACTTTTTCTAACCAATTTATTATTTTTGTTTGGTTGATGCATGACCAAAAACTTAAATCTGTTTTATTTGCCCACCAATTCATCCAAATCCATGGTTCTTTATTATGGTTTAATATCTTTTCAGATAAATCAAGTCTATCTAATTTCTCAAGTTGATTATCATTCCAGACGTTTATTCCAATGATATCTACATTAGTATTTAAAAATTCATTTATTCCTTGTTCTGCTTCTGGAATTAATGAAGAGATAAATGGTTTTGAATTTTTAACAATTTTAGTCACTTCTTCTACAATTTTTTTCCAATCATCGATGTTCCAACTAACTTTCATTCTTTTAGACATTGTAGTTGGCTCTACAAATATTCCAAAATAATCAATGTTATATTTAGAAATTTCTTTCACAAAATTGATTTCTTTTGAGATGTATTCTTCAAGAGAAGGTGGATTCTTGAATGTGTCTGTACTTGCCATATACACAACTATTAATTTTTTATTATGGTCTTTAACTTTTTTAAATAATTTTTCATAAATGTGTTTATACTTTTCAAAATTCTCAGGATATATGTTGAATGATATAGTGTCACATCCTAATTCTAATAGATTATCTAAAAATTTTAATTGAATTTCTTCAGAAAATTCTTTTATAGAATTTTCAGAAGCAAGGATATGGTGGCAGTTATGTAAAAATTTTAATGCTTTTTTTTAAATATTTCTTTAATTTTTAGTAGGCATTCTTTGTATTTTCCTTCTTCTTTTAATTTTTGTAATTCTTCTTCTGTTTTCTCATCCAATAATCCTTCTTCTTTCAATCTTTCTATCCAGTATGTTATTTTTCTTTCCAAATATTCTTTAACTTGTTCTTTCAATTCAGGGTGTTCCTTAACAAATTGTTTTAGATTTTTTGCTGTTTTTATTTTTTCCCTAATAGTTTTTAGTTTTTTAATTATATTTTCAAGTTGGATTTTTATGTTTTCGTCAACAATATTTTTAACTTTTTCTAATCTTTCAATAGCCTCGTCAATTATTTTAATAATTCTTGCTTTTATACTAATTTTTTTAACATTTTGTTTTAGACATCTAAGATATTGTCTTTTACATTTCATTCTTTCTGCTTCGCATTCTTCTCCTTTACATTTTATATTTTCAAGACATTGTCTTAGTTGTTCTTTGCATCTATCTCTTATTGTAAGAACTACTTTTTTAATTTTTTCAACCACTTGGGTATGTTTACCACATATTGCAGCATATTTTTTAATTAATTTTAATTTTTCTGCTCCTTGGGCTGCTTTTATCTTTTCTTTTAATTCTTGACAAATATTTTCGTTTTCATATATTGTAATTTTATTTTTATCTTCAACAATGCATTTTCCTCCTATCAATTTGCCTGGGCATTTTTGAATTTTCTTTTTAATTATATTAACATTTCTTATTTCTGGACCTAATTTTATAATTCTACCGTCTGGCAATTTGCATACTGGAATACATACTTGAGCGCATACTTTGGTTTTATCTTCTTTACATGGATTCCAGCAAGGATCAAAAACTCCTCCTAATTCTTCACATTTATTTATTCTACTTGTACATTCTCTGTATATTTGCTTACATTTTTCTTTTTCACTATCTGTTTTTGCTTTAGCTAAACATTCTTTTAAGAAGTTTTCACAATCTATAATAGGTCTCATAATTACAGGAGGTTTTAATGGTAAATATCTTGTTTTTGCATAAATTACTTTAAATGTTCCATCAGAAGTTCTTAAAGCACAAATATCTCCTCTGGCTTTTGAAACTTCTAAAACTTCTCCCTCTGAAGTTTGTACAATTTTTGCTCCGTCAACTAATTCTAATATTTTTTTGTTAGACCATGAAACATAATCTGGTAGTATTAATTTTTCCACAAAATCTACTTTAAAGTTAAAGTCTCTTGTAGAAACTTTTTGATTTTCAATTACTGCCCATTCACAAGCAAATCCTTTTCTAGTTCTTTCTGCTCTATTTATTACTTCTTCAATAACTTTTTTTAAGTTTTTTGGTTGTAAATAAGGTGGCTTTTGCATACATTCTTCATATAATCTTTTACATCTTAATTTTTCAGCATCTGTTTTTGCATTTTGCATACACTCTTTGAATTTAACTATACAAGAGTCTTTGATCATATTTTTACCTGGTTCCATAGGGATTGGATTTGCCAAAACAAGTCCCAGCAATAAAACTACCCACCACATTACTATATTTTGAAGATAATTTTATAAATGTCTTTGTG
>CAZNYH010000108.1:0-1990 GCA_964577235.1 uncultured archaeon
CTAACAATAATAAAAAGCAAACTAAAGTAAATAAGAAAATATCTGCTTTGAATATTAGTCCAGCAAAGGGGGTATCTAAAACAAATAATCCCCAAAATACAATTGGGAGTATAAACCTAAATTTAGTTTTATCTAAATTCCTATAGATAATATCTAAGTCCAAATCGACTATTGTTTGGTATGTTTGAACTACTTTTAAACATACTCTATAAATTCCAATTTCTTCGAATCCAGTAAACAATTTTAGAATCCATATATCTATAGACCCCCACACAGAACTAACTATTGCACCTCCAAAATAAGGTAACAAATCTAAAGGATTTATTATTGAAAATTCTATTTTTGGATTTAATAAAAATGAAAGCACAAATGACAACAGAGCACAAACAAAATAACCACCTAATAATCCAACATAATTGTATTTAACTAAAAACAATGCAACAAGAATTTTTGAAATAATAGATAACGTTTTAATTAAAACAAATAGTATATTCCTATTCTGTATTGCCAAGATAGGTAAATATATTGAGCATAAACCCAACAAAAAACTTGAAAAAAAAGTTAAGGCAATAATTTCTATCGGATAATCTCTTAAAAAGTTTAAACTAATAAAAAAATACAAAGGAAATAAAGTAAAGTAGAATATTATGTAAGTGAATGGTGCTCTAAATATTTTTGCGTTTTTTTTAAGAATATATGTTGGTATTCCAAGTAAAGAAATCATTGTTAAAAACTCTGTAATAGTTGTTATATAATAATATTTTCCTAAATTCTCATATCCATATAAATATATCCCAATTAATATAAATATAAATCCAAAAAATTTTTCAACCAAATTTCCTAACCAAGGTCTTATAACATATTTTATCATTAAAATTATGATAATAGAAGAAGGATTAGCTAAAGTATATGTGCCAATACTGGATAAAATATCTTCCAAATTGCCAGTATTTTACAATCCATTAATGTGTGTGTCTCGAGAAATCTCTGCAAAAATATTAAAATATCTTCCAGTAAAATATGGAATTGACTTGATGAGTGCCACAGGAGTGAGAGGAATTAGATATGTTAAAGAAGCAGAAAAAGAAGTAGTTTTCAATGATATTGATAAAGAAGTTATAAAATATTTGAATATCAACTTAAAATTAAATAATATTTCTTCAGAAATTTATAACAAAGATGCGAACATTTTATGTTTTGAGTTAGATAAATTTGATTTTGTAGATTTGGATCCATTTGGAAGTCCTACTTTATTTACTCCAAATATACCTAATTTAGTGAGAAATAAAGGTATTTTATTAGTAACTGCCACAGATATTCCTGCATTGAGTGGAAAAAAAGAAAGTGCTTCTATGAGAAAATATGGATATGTTCCTGAATATTCAGATAGTTTAGAGAAAGAAATTGCAGTTAGAAGTTTGTTAAAGCATGTTGCATTAAATTGTTTTAGATATGAACTTGGAATAAAACCAATATTTTGTTATTGGCACAAACACCATATAAGAGTAATAGTCCAAGTAGAAAGAAAAAATTCTTTAATTAAAGAAAATTCTAAATACATAAAAGAGATTTGGACAGGAAAATTATACAATAAAGAAATTTTAAAGAAGACATTAGAGGAAAAATTTTTCTTCAAAGATGCTAAAAAAGTTTTAGAAACTGCATATAAAGAATATGATACTTTATTCTTTTATGATTTAACAGAAATTGGACGAGAATTAAAGATTAGTACTCCTTCTGTTCAAAAAATTATAGAGGAACTAAATAATGTTGGATATGTCGCAACGAGAACCATATTTTCACCTACTGGAATCAAAACAAACGCTCCTTTGGAAGAGTTGTTTAAACTAATTGTAAATTAGTATACTACTTAACTATATTTTCAATATCTTTTAAATCAAAACACTTAACTTCATAATTTTCAAACATATCAATCTTTTCCTTAAAACTCTTAGCAAAAATCCAAAGTTCTACTTTGTTATTCTTTAAA
>CAZNYH010000109.1:0-3381 GCA_964577235.1 uncultured archaeon
TCGAAAGTGTCAATTTTTGTAGTTTTAAGTAACGATAAAAGTTCATCAAACGACTTAACATCATATTTTAAACGTTCAATTTCTGGGAAAAGTGGTAAAGTTTTATCATTTTTACTTTCTCTTCATCTGAAAATCTAGGAAAATTTTCATTATATATAATTTAAAATTTTATTTAAACTTGCGATTGAAATTTCATCCAAAAGGTAAAAATCTTTAAGAATTTTATTTACAATTTCATAAGAAATTTTAAATTTTTCTGCAATAATTTCTATTTTATTTTCCATTTTTAGTTTCAAGAAATTTAAGTATTTCTTCTAATATTTCTTTAGGCTGTGAAACCAAAGCTAACAATATTATTTTCCTATCCTCTCGTGAAAATCTTTTTAAGTCTTTTAAATGTCTTAAAATATCTCTAATAATAGGAAATTCATCTTTACTGGAGAAAAAAATGATTTTTGAGTCGATATCGATATCTAATATTGTGCAAAGAATTACACCTGAAATTAAATTATGAATATTTCTTGTAGGTGGTTTTTCTAATTTAAGAATTTTGCAAATGTCTTCTAGTTTAACTCTTTTAGAAGATAAAGATAGTAATTTCTGTGCTAATAATTCATCTCGTGTTTTTAAATATTCTTTTAAAATGTCTGTTATTATGGGATTTTTCCTTATAGTTTTTTTATTTCTTTTTTTTGTATAATTAGTGGTTAAAGTATTATCAAATATTCCCTCTACATAACTTATTAAACTAGTATTAAAGCAAGGAAAACCAAAAACTTCTGATATTTTTTTAATTACCTTTAATTGTGAATTAGGGTATAATTTTTGTATTAAAAAAGCTACTCCTCTAATTTTTATTTCTAATTCTTTATCTTGTGATTCTAAATATTCTTTTAAGTATTTAATTAATAATTCTTCTAATTCTTCAAGTTCTTGTATAATTTGTCCTCTCATTATTTTTAATGAAACGAATTATTTTCATAGGAACTAGCGCTTCAGTTCCAACAGAATATAGAAATCCCCCTTGTATTTATGTTGATTTAGAAAAAGTAAGATTCTTAATAGATTGTGGTGAAGGCAGTCAACTAAATATGATTAAAAAAGGAGTTTCTTTTATGAAATTAGATTACATTTTTATTTCTCATGCTCATGGAGATCACTGGTATGGGATACTTGGCTTGTTAGATACAATGGAACTATATGACAGAGAAAAAGACTTAAAAATATTTGTTCCTTCTGATAATTATTATTTCTTTCAAGAAATAATTCCAGAATATGAGTGGATTGAAATAATTCCATATGATGAATTAGAATTAGATTTGGGGGAATTTATTTTAAAAACTTTTCCATTAAAACATTCAATTCCAACTTATGGATTTTATTTAAAAGAAAAAGACAAAATTAAGTTTAAAAAAGAAATTATGAATAATCTTCCAATGGAAAAAAGGATTGAAATAGTCAAAAACTATCAAAAATATCCAGAATACTGGTATATAAAAAAAGGGATTAAAATTTGTATATGTCCTGACACCAGACCTATTATAAACGAGTATATCAGAAACTGCGATATTTTAATTCATGAATGCACATATTCTTCAGAAGACTATGAAAAAGCTATTGAAACATTTCATACATGCGCGATTGAGTTAAAAAATTATAAATGTAAAAAATACCTGTATCATATATCTCCTAGATACAAAGGAAAAGAAGAAATTTTGGAAGAAGAAAGCGGAGGAAAAGTAGTAAACGATATGGATGAAATATTGTTAAAATAAGTGCCCCCGCCGGGATTTGAACCCGGGCCTCCGGCTCGAAAGGCCGGCATCCTGGACCTGGCTAGACGACGGGGGCTATTAATTATTTAAAATGTGGTAATATATATGGGGCCGCTGGGAATCGAACCCAGGACCTCCGCCTCGTAAGGGCGGCGTCATACCACTAGACCACGGCCCCTTATTAAATAATATATAGATAACAATTTAAATATTTTCAATCTATTTATAGTTCGACAATATTATTCTTATGAAAGGCTCATTTCCGGGAAGTAATGTCTTAATATTATTGTTAATTTTATTATTTCTTTGGGGAAGTTGGGGAAATTTTTTTGAAACATTAGGAGATACTCAATTAATTTTATCTCTTTTGTTTTTGCCATTTATTATTGATTATGCTAGAGATGCTTTTGGAAATACTTGGTTGGCCTTATGCTACGGAGCTATTTTAGCTTATTTGCTATTAATAAAAAACAGTTCTGCAGTTTGGTTATTAGCTGCTCTATGGGCTTTAAATGTATTTAAGCCAAAAAGTGAAACTAAAAGATATGAGCCAGTTCAATATGAAAGAAGATATAAAGTTGAAACTGATATTGTGTAGGTGGTTGAATGAATACCTTAATATTGCTTTTGGGAATTGTTTCAGGAGGATTATTATGGTACATGGGCATGACAACTTTAGCAATAGCTGTATTTTTCATTTCTGTATTATTAGCAAACATATTAACTCCACAAGGTGCTAGAACAGCTTTACCTTCAAACCCATTTGAAGGATTGCCTCCTCCTAGATTTACAAGAGAGCAAGCACATGACATGATTGCAACTGGAATTAAAGAATTAGGGAAACGACTAGATAAGTGGTCTAAAGGTAAAAAATATGATAAACCAGATAAATATGTTGCTAGTTTTGTAGATCCTAATTCAGGAACTAGATTTGAATTTGAAATTCCAGAAGAAAATGCAGCAATTTGGCTAATGGTACAAAGACACTTGCCATACTTAACAAGCACTCCAGAAGGGTTGGCTGCAGTAACTAAATTTATGAAGGCTATCCAGGATCACCCGTTAAGTGAAGATGAAGTAAAGCAATTGTTTGAAGAAATGGGTTTAAAAAAATTAGAATTAAATGTTGATGAAGATATTTTAGGAATAGTCAATGACTTAGAAACCGTTCAACAACAAATTAGAGGATTAGTGCTTAATTTAAGGACTAAAATAAATAGCATAGACCAAAGTAAATTAGATGATAATTCAAAGAAACAATATATTTCTCAATTAGAAGATATACTAAAATTTTATATCACTCCGCCTAAAATATCAGCTACTACTTTATCAAGAGCAAAAATCCAAGCAAAAACAGTATTGGGAAATTATGAATCTGGACTTGACGAAATTGAAAATATATGTAACGAGTTAATACAAAAAGGCATTCGAGAGGTTACTCAAATTCAAAACCAAATACAAAGTATAAAAAACGAAATAGAACAAAAAAGAAAAGAATATGGAGAAAAATAATATGATTTTTTCCCATGAATTTAAAAGTGAAATTACTAAATATTGCTATTCAGATAAAAATAATAAAGATTTTTATAAAAACAATAATATTAAT
>CAZNYH010000110.1:0-1680 GCA_964577235.1 uncultured archaeon
CATATCAACTGAAACTACTTTATTTCCTTCCAACCCACCAGTATATGCACAATTATCACAATTCCAATTTCCTAAAGCACCTTCTATACATAATCTCAATCCCAACTCTAAAGAACTTCCTTCTAGAAGTTTCATTTCAGGGAAAATAATAAAAATATCTTTATCTGAAAATCTAGGCATTTTATTAATTGAATTTTGAGTTGAAAACGCATATTCTGGAGGAATATTAACGAATAATTTTCCAGTTCCTGATTTTATTATGCATATTACTGGAAATACATTACCTTTTCCTGAAACTCCTAAAAGATTCACTTTATATATTCCAATTATTCCAGTTAACTTAAAAATTAATAAAATCATCGCTATTGAAAAACAAAAAATAGAAAGTAAAAGATAAAAATCTTTTATTGACATTAATTAATTTATGGCAATTTTATTTCTCATAATAGATGGACTTTACGATACTGGAGATGAAACTCCACTTTTAAAAGCAAAAACTCCTAATATGGATGAAATTTTAAACAAAAGCGATAGTTTTTTGTCTTATCCTTTAGATCCTGGAAAAGTGCCAGGAAGTGAAGACGCTCATTTAGAACTCTTTGGTTATTATGAATATTTTTATGGAAGAGGACTCTATGAAGCATTAGGATATCTAAAAGATGTTAATCCAGATTATACTTATTTCAGAGTTAATTTTGCTACTGTTGATGAAAATTTAAGAATTGTTGATAGAAGAGCAGGAAGAAGTGATTATCTTTTAAATGAAATTACTGAAAAAATTAACGAAATTGACGAAAGATTTGAAGTGATTCATACTTTAGAACACAGAGGAATTTTGATTTATAAAGGAGAATGTCCTTTAAATATAGGAAATGATCCAAAAAAAGAAGGTGTAAAACCTCTAAAAACAATTTTGGAAATAGATAATTGGTTGAAAAAAGTTCATAATCTATTGAAGAAATGTAAAGAAAATAAATTAAGGATTAAAAAAGGCCTTTTACCTGCAAATTATTTATTAATTAGAGGGGCAGGAAGATTAATTAAAATTCCTCCAAAATTTGAAGAAAAGTATGGGTTAAAATCTTGTTGTATTGCAGGAGGTCCTTTATATAAAGGAATTGCGAGATTTTGTGGTATGGATATAATTAATGTTCCTGGAGATACAGGAACAGTAAAAACCAATTTAAGAAATAAAGCAAGATACTGCATTAGAATGAAAAACAAATATGATTTTATATTTTGTCATATAAAAGGTACTGATACTTTATCTCACGATAAAAAAAGATATGAAAAACAAAAATTTATTGAAAAAATAGATTCAGAATTTGTTTCATTAATAAAAGATGAATTTGAGATTATTGTTTTAGGTGCTGATCATACAACTTCTTCAATTACAGGAAAACACTCATGGCATCCGTGTATATTTTTAATAAAACACGAGAATGCAAGACCTTTTAAAAATCAAAAATTTTCAGAATTTATAAGAACTTCTTGTGGGACTATAAGACATAGAGATTTGGTGAATATATTATTGTCAATATTAAACTAATGCAAAAATATTTTTTATTAATTTTCGGGTTAACTATTCTTCTTGTTATTATAGCAATATCGCAAAATCCTATAGGATTACTATTGCTTTATCTACTTATTTGTATTTTTGATATTAATTTTTCAGAAGAT
>CAZNYH010000111.1:0-1899 GCA_964577235.1 uncultured archaeon
GTTATGCAACACACAATGACACCACATACACTACGAACAAAACAATCTTATTATAAAACACACTTCGGGCATAAATATGGTCACATTATTATAACAGATTTTAAATTCAAAGACGCACAATTATTTGCTAATGAATTAGTTAATAAAGGTTTACAGCCAAAAACAGTAAAAAACATTATTGATATTTTTAAAGTTCTTTACAAATACGCTATTATGAATGAATACTGTGAAAAAAATCCTTTTGAATTTGTTCAAATTCCACAATTTGATAATAGAATTTATTTTTCTTTTACTGAAGAAGAGATTAAAAGATTTATAAAATCAATTATTAACTATCCTGAAACTTTATATAGAGGAATTTTTATTTTTCTACTACATGGTAGGAGATTAAACGAAGTTCTTTCATTAACTTGGGATATGGTAGATTTTGAAAAAAGAGTTTATTTTATTCCTCCAAAAATTAATAAAGCTAAAAGATATATGCAATATCAAATGACAGATTTATTATTTGAAATTCTTAAAAATCAAAAAGAAATGAAAAAAATATATTGTTCTACTTCTTTATATGTTTTTCCATCTCCTGTTACTTGCAGGAAACTTCAAGACATTCGCAAACAATTCAAAAAACTTTTAAGACTTGCACAAATTGATAAAAAAATGAGAATACATGACATAAGACATTTAGTAGCAAGTTATTCAATTAATTATTTAGGTTTAAGTATTGAAGAGGTTTCATATACCCTTGGGCATACATCTATTGAGATTACTCAAAGGTATGTAAATCCTAGAGCTGAAATATCTGCAAGAGTTGTAAATAAAATAATTAAATCTGTAAGGGGGTAAAAATGGATAAATTTAAATTAATGGATGATTTTGTTTTTGATTTAGATGTTGGTTATGGTGTTTATTTAAGGAATGGTAAACGTGAAATATTTGTAACAAGTTTTACTGATTTTGAATATAAAAAAATTAAAAGAAAAGCAAGAGAATTAGGGCTTAAATTTAGAAAAATTGGAGGTGAACTTATTATAACTGAAGCTTAATTAAAGAGAAAAAATATTATGTTAATTAATGTGGGTGGTTGGGGCGGGATTTATAGGAGTAGGAGTTGCACCCCCGACTTCTGCTCCTCACAAAACGGGGGTAAAAAATAATTAAAAGGGGTTTAAAATGACAACATTTCTTATTGGTCAAATTATGGGAGTTAAACAGCAAGAGAGAAAAAAAGCAGATGGTTCTACTCAAATTTTTACATTAGTGAATGTATTTAATCAATTGTATGATATAGAAGGTTTCCCTGTAACTATCAGTGAAAATGTTCAATTTCCTATAGAGCATTTTACTACTTTACAAGGTTATAAAGGTAAATATATAGCTATTCCTTATACAAGTTTGTCTACCAAGAACGGAAATTATATGTTTCCAAATTCTGATGTTCAGTATTTAATTTTCGATAAAAATCCGTTTGATCTTGCAATTAATAAGGCTAAATAATGAAATTTATTTACGATAAACAAAACTTTAATAATCCTATTAACCTTGAGC
This sequence comes from uncultured archaeon, assembly GCA_964577235.1. Lineage (GTDB taxonomy): Archaea > Iainarchaeota > Iainarchaeia > JAADDC01 > CAZMYQ01 > CAZMYQ01. Next base: position 1,546 of record CAZNYH010000111.1, read on the forward strand.
ATGTAGTCGGGCTTTTTGCTCCCGACACTCCTTCTAAAGAAGGACATTATTATATTTTATTTTACACTCTCGGGTCAAAAAATATTTTTTGGACTTATAAAACTAAAGATGAAAGAGATTTTATTTTAAATAATTATTTGCTTCCAAATTTCAGATTTATTGAAAAGGTCTAATTAAGTGCATTTTGTGCATTTATTTAGCCCTTTTGGGCAAAAAATCTAAGGAGGAAGAAATGAAAAAAGCAATTTTAGTTCCTTTAACACTTGGTTTAGCAGCGGTTTCAAGTTTTGCGGACACTGTTTACGGTGCAGACATTACTCCGGATTACACAGATTTTAAAGCCGCAGTTGGTTT
>CAZNYH010000112.1:0-3631 GCA_964577235.1 uncultured archaeon
ATAAGTAATATTTTTGTCGAAATTTTTCAGGGAGTAATATGTTATAGAATGGTCTCCTCCTATTACAATTCCAGGTTTTATTTCTTTAGGGTTTTCAATTTCAATTACTTCTAAACTTTCTATGTATTTGTCAGTTTCAGGACAATAGAAATATAAAGTATTAAATACTTTCCAAATCTCTTTTGGAGCATATTTTGTTGAAGTATCGTATAAGTGTCCATCTCCATAACTGACTAAATAAATTCGCATTATTAAATTTTATTTAATTTCTTCAATAATTTGTATTGGTTTTCATAAAAAATTTTTGATATATTTATTTTCTTTATTAATTCGTGAACATATATCATAGAAGGAATTCCAGAAAGATATGGAAAATATAGTTTTTCACAAATAGTATGTGGTGCGTGATCGGAACCATATACTACTTTATCATAATGGCGTTTAATTAAATGCCTTAATTTAATTACTGAACTCTTTTTTCTTAAAGGAGGATTTACTTTGAATAATAAGCCCTCAGGATATTTTTTATACTTTTCAGCAGTCCACAAAATATGGTGAGGTGTAATTTCAATTATAGCATTTATGTTGCTATTTATTATTATTTCAAAAGCTCTTGGGCTAGATATATGGCAAAAGTAAACTATTCCTTTAAATTTTACTGTTTTTGCAATGTTTATGATATCTTTTACAGATTCTATTTCTGCAATTTCTGGTCTAGAATATAAATGAGTAATTGGGTTTTTAGGGTTAAAATAATTTCTTATAAACTCTTCTTTCTCACAATGAACTGCTATTAATCCCTTATATCCTACTTCAGTAAGAGTTTCAAATACTTTTAGTTGATTTTTATATTCAGAAACTGCTAATTCTCCTATGCTCTTCCCTGCAAATAACTTTAATCCAACTACCTCATAATATTTATCTACACATTCTATAGCTTCTACTATTTGGTTATGATTAGAAGTCAGACCAACCCATAGTTTATAATTCTCTTTGTATTTTTTAGGAACTAATTTTAATCTTTCCAACACTCTTTTTTCGTTTATAACAGGTCTTGGTAAATTTGGCATATCTCCCACTATCTTTATCCCTAACTCCTCAGCAAGTTTCAATCCTTGATTTATAGTATATTTATATTTCCATTCTTCGTCTCTAAAATGTACATGAAGGTCTATTATCTCCATAATAAAATTTTTAATGAAAATTAAAGATGTAGAGTTTAAATACCCTCTAACAAATGCGGCAGGAGTTATGGGAGAAACTAAAGAAGATTTAGAAAAAGTATTAAAAGCGACAGCAGGAGGTGCTGTAACAAAAACCATGACTATAATTCCTAGAAAAGGAAATCCAGAACCCAGACTGTATTTGGCAGAGGAATATTCTATAAATTCAATGGGTCTTCCCAATAAAGGATATGAATATTATTGTAATATTATTCCAGAACTTAAAGAAAAATACAAAAAACCTATAATTGCTAGTATTTCAGCTATAAAAGAAGGAGATATTGTTGAACAGTATGTTACTATGGCAAAAGCTTTAGATTCTGATATAATAGAAATTAATACATCATGTCCTAACTTAAAAGGAGATCCTATAGGGTTAGATATAGAACTTATGAAAGAAATTTTAGAATCTGTAAGAAAAAGCACAAACAAAATTTTAAGTGTTAAATTAATGCCTTATAATTTTAGTTTAAAATTCATGGAAAAAGTAGCTGAAATAATAATTGATTCAGGAGTAGATTGTATATCTACAATAAACTCAGTTCCTTTCACAATTGACATAGATTTAGATAAAATAAAAAAAGTAATTTATCCAAATAATGGATTTGGTGGTTATGGAGGAAAACCTATTTTGCCTGTAGCCTTAGCTAATGTTCATTGGTTTTATAAATATTTTTCAGAACACTCAAGCAGAAAAATTTATATCTTTGGAGTAGGTGGTATATCTGATGGAAAATCAGCAATAAAACATTTTTTAGTTGGAGCTAACATAGTTCAAGTTGGAACTGCTTTATTATTACACGGAACAAAGATATTTGACAAAATATATAATGAAATTTTGGATTGGTTAGAAAGCAAAGGATACACCAAAATAGAAGATATAGTAGGTATATTAGAGTAACCATATACTTTTAATGTTTGTTCCAACAGTTTCTGTAGAGAAATTAGAAGATTTAAATAAACTTTCTAATATTCCTATAAACATTAAAATAGCACTAAAAATAAGGCCATACACAAGATATGGAAAAACTGTAAAAGAAAATTATGAAAAAATATTCAATAATATAGAACATGACATTCATTCAATTATTGTAGATGGAAAATTCGCTGATATCCCTTCTGAAGTTAAAAGACAAATAGAAGATAACGCTTCTATTTTTGAATATAGTAAAAACGTGTGGTTCACAGTTAGATATGACAGCGCAGCTTCAAAAGGATTTGAAGAGATATTAGAAATATTTCCCTGTAATTTCTTTATTGTTATTGAGTTAACTAGTTTACCTCCTGAAAAATCAATAATAGACTTCAATAAAATAGATTTAATAAAGGAAATCGTTGGAAATCGGTTTGGACTAGTTTTGCCATATTCTTGGATTAGCAAATTTCTAGATTTAAGCTGCGATTTTTTAATTCCTGGATTAAAACCATTTAACTTTATAGAATCTAGACAAGATCAAGCAAAAACAGGAAGTGTAAAAGAAGTAGTATCTTTATTAAAAAATTCTGATAAAACTGTTTACATAGTTATGGGTAGATTGGCTAAAAGTAAAGAAGGAGTACTTGCTTATCTAAAAGAAATGGAGGTGATTTAATGAAAGAAAAATATTTAAAGTTACTGATAGAAGGTAATATTTTTGGTTTTCATGCAGAAGGGATAAAACTAAAATGTGGAAGAATAAGTTATTATTATGCCAATTTCAGAAATGCTCTAGAAAATCCAAAAATTTTTTTAGAATTGGTGAAATTAGTAGCAGAATATGTGAAAAAAATTAACTTTGATTGTTTGTATGGAGTGCCTGAAGGAGCTACCCCTTGGGCGATAGGTGTATCGATAGAATTGTTAAAAGAAAATTATGATTTAAATTGTATTGCAGTGGGAAGAGGTAAAGAAAAATCTCATGGAGATCCAAAAAACAAATATTTTATTTGTCCACCTAAAGGAAAAGTTCTAATATTGGAAGATGTAACGACTACAGGCTCATCTTTATTAAGTACCATACAAAAACTAAAAGAATTAGATGTTGAAATAGTTGGAGCTGTTACTTTATTAAATAGGAGTGAAATTGATGAAAATAACAAAACAGTTATAGATTATTTAAATGAAATTGGGATTAAGTTATATGAAGTTTCAAATATTCATGAGGTTTTGAAATACGCAATTACTTACCTAAAACCTTCAAAAGAAGTAATTTCTAAAGTCTATAATTATTATCGAGAATATTGTAAACCAAACTTGTTAGATGAATTTTTCAATAAATTACTTTAATCCCATATTCTAAATTTTTAACAAAACTATCTAAATCAATATTTACTGGTTTAACTATTGGTTTTCTTGCTGAGTACGGGCAAGCAGTGTTTGGTTTTATAGATAGTTCATAAGTTCCAAATTCTTTTGCTAAATCTACTAT
>CAZNYH010000113.1:0-2619 GCA_964577235.1 uncultured archaeon
AAGTGTTCTCCACAAGCCTCAAATAAACTTATTGAAAAAGGGAGAACTATACTTTCCAAATTGCAAAACTTTCTGTATAATACTTTACTAATTATTCCATGGATTTTTAAAGAAAAATCTTTCTTGATAGTGTAAAATACATTTTTTAATATTTCTTTAAAGTGATTGTCCTCACAATCAATTTTAACTTCATCGTTCTTTAATTTAGTATATACTGAAACTCCTTCAACTCCAACAATTAAAGAAACTTCAGGAATTTCTATAAAAGGAATTGCTATAGCGCTTTTTATTAAACTTTTCATAATAAAATTATGCTATAAATATTATAATAGAGGTGGTGCTCATTGAAAAGTTGCACTGGTCTGAACAATTTGCTGAAATGGCAATAAAAAGAAATGAAAACCCTATTTTAGCATCAGGAATAACACCTTCTGGAATAATGCACATAGGAAATTTGAAAGACGTAATGACTGCCTGGTATATAAAAATGGCAATTGAAGAGAAAGGACATAAAAGTATTTTATATTGGGTATCTGATGATTTTGACGCTTTGAGAAAAGTACCAAATAAATTATCAGACTCCGAAGGTAATATAATTGATTTGACAGATTCTCAAAAAGAAGAATTAAAATTAGAACTGGGAAAACCAGTTTCAGAAGTAAAAGATATTTTTGGATGCCACAATTCTTATGCAGAACATTTCATTGATTTATTTAAGAAAGAATTAGAAGAATTAGAAATTAAAGATGATATCACTATTCTCTCATCTTACAAAAATCTTTATGGTGGAGGAAAACTATTGAAAGGGATAAAAATTGTTTTAGAAAAGGCAAAAGATATTTTAGAAATAATTAATAAATACAGAACTCATAAATTAAAATCTCCTTATGAAATGATTCAAGTAAAATGTCCTAATTGTGGAAAAATGGTTGGAAAAATTATTGAAATTTATGAAGATGGAAAAGTTTTATTTGAATGTACTGGAAAAGATTTTGATGGTAAATGGATAGAAGGTTGTGGATTCAAAGGAGAAATAAATTTATTTGAGCCTAATACATTTAAGTTAGACTGGAAAGTAGATTGGGCTACAAGATGGTATTGTTTAGATGTTACTTTAGAGCCATTTGGAAAAGAGCATGCGACTCCTGGAGGAAGTTGGACAGTTTCTTCAGAAATTTGCAAAAATGTGTTTAATAGGGAACCTCCAATTCCTGTTGTTTACGAATTTTTCTTAGTGAATGGAGAAAAAATGAGTTCTTCAAAAGGAAATTGTTACAATACCAAACAAATGTTAGAAATTTTAGAAGTTGAAGTTTTCAGATTTTTCTATGGAAAAAGGTTAAATAGAACCTGGGATTTGAATTTAAAGAATATTAATTTACTTGTACAAGAGTATGATGAAGTTGAGAGAAAATACTTTAATAATGAAGAAGATAGTTTATTAAAGGCATATTATTATGCAAATAAATGCAATCCAAAATTAATTGAAAATAAAATAGATTATAACTTTGGAGCTATTTTAATTCAACTATTTGATTTTGAGACTGCATTAGGAAGATTCCAAGAAATTAAAGGAATTAAACTTTCAGAAGAAGAGAAGAAATATAATTTAAGGAGATTAAAATTAATTAAAAATTGGATTGAAAAATATGGGCCAGAATATTTAAAAGTTTGCGGTGAGCCAAAAGTTCCTGAAATGAATGAAGGAGAAAAAGAAATTATTAAAAAGTTTGCGGAAGAATTAGATGAAAATAATGTTTTAGAGTTAATTAACAAATATTCAGAAAAAATTCCAAAAGAAAGGTTGTTTAGAATTTTGTATAATTTATTAATTGGGAAAGACAAAGGTCCAAGAATAACAACTTTGATAAAGTGTTTAGGAGTAAAAGAAGTTAAAAAGAGAATGTTTATGTGTGTTTAGTTACTTCAAATGGAGTCGCATAACCAACAACTCTTGGTACTCCACCACTATCTAATTGCATCATTTGTATAGTATATTTCCCAATTTTGGCTGATGAGTTTATAGTAAAACTAAACATACCTTTTCCTGTTGTTCTTATTGACATTGCTCCCCCAAAGAAACTATTTGATTGATTACATCCTGACCCAGTCACAAAGCATTGGATTCCTGTAGAGTAATCATGACATTCTGTTTTTCCATAACTTTGAGAAAATATACAAATCCTTAATCCTTTCCAGTTCTTTAAAGAATAATTATTTTTAACTTCATCACTTATTAAAACAGTTCCTGTTATTGTAATATTATTAGTATTATCATATTTTTCACAAGGGTTTGGAACTGTTACGACAATTTTATAGGTGTCTAACTGGCTGACTTGTGTTTGTATAGCTGAACAAACATTTTGGTTTTTCACTGAGAAATACAGCATACCTATTATGAACACTGCTATTAACAAAACTCCACCCAAAAGGATCAAGAACTCAAAGGTTAACTGCGCCTTGGCCATTATATTATTAAAAGACAACGATATATATGTTTTTACTTCCAAAAATAATCAGAACATCTTTTATATCTTACCAAGTCGGAATAAACATGAGAATGAGGCTTACCTTCAATTAACTCTAATAAATAATGCTTGACAGGCAAAATATTTTCTT
>CAZNYH010000114.1:0-8367 GCA_964577235.1 uncultured archaeon
ATGATGATGGTGATTTATATTGTCCTTCTTCAATAGCAACTTATTTATCTCTAAAAAAAGCAAATTTGATTGATGGAGAGTTGCCTGCTATAATTACTTTGGGAGTTTGCGAAGACAAAATATTAGTAAATCCTTCTTTAATAGAAGAATACGCTTGTGATAGTTTAATATATTTTGGAGTTCAGACAAATAAAATTGTATCTGTTTTGGGAATTAAAGGATATTACAAAGACATTAAAAATTTAAAAGAAATCGCAATGAAAAGTTATAAAAAATTAAAATCTATCTTAAATATTTCTTGAAGAGATTAAAAAACTGAAACAATAATTTTTTATTGGCGCTAAATATTGCCGTAGTAAATTCATTTTTGAAGATATTTCCTTTTATTTCTTTGTTGAATATGTTTACTACATATCCTCCAGATTCTTCAACTATTAATTTTGAGGGAATAACTTCTAATATAGACTGTGTGCCTCTAATATCAATAAACATATCAATAGCTCCTGTTGAAACTAAACACTGTTCAAAAGCATTACTTCCAATTCTTCTTACATCTCCTTTTGGAGATAAATACTCTAAAAGTTTAGGTATTAACTTCAAGATTTTTTTGTTATAATTTTTATTTTCAAAATATAAGTCAATACCTATAATAGCATTTTTTAATGTTTCTACTCCTTTTGCTTTTATTTTCCTTTTATTATAAAAAGCACCTTTCCCTCTAATTGCAAAAAACTCGTCTCCAGAACTTAAATTTACCACTTTAGAAGATACCACACTTTCTATATAAAGATTATCTAATATTGCATATGCAAAACTATAAAATGGATACCTTCTTACTAAATTTATGCTTCCATCTATAGTATCTAATACTAAAAAGAAGTCAGGATTGGAATGTAATTCTATAATTTTAATTTTAAAATCTTTTCCTTTAGTTAAAATATTCATCTTTATAGGAGAATTCTCTAAAATTTTTAGAGCAATGTTGTCTGCTATATTGTGAATTTCCTTTTCAAAAGATTTAATTTCCTTATAATTTTTCCACTTAAAATCAGAATTTTTTACAATTTTTTTGACTTCATTTAAAATTTTATCACAAATTTTAATTGCTTTAGCCAATTTTTCCATAAAAAAATTATAATATTTTAGGTCCTGATGTAGATACTCCTATTTTTCCATCAACAACTAAAATCTCACAATTAATTTTCTCTCCATCTTTTTCTACTTCTTTTTCATATTCCACACATAAGACGTATTTTCCTTTTAAATTACTTAAATCTTTTTCAAAAACCGTTTTTTTCCCATCTTCAAACACAATTAAATAGTTTCCTGATTTTAATTTTTGAACATGTTTAATTTTCCCTAAAAATAATCCGCTATTTTTAAAATCTTCATAAGTACATGTTTCAGTTTCTGAAAATTTAATTTTTAATTCTGAAATTATTTTTTCATCAATTGGTTTATAAATTGGTTTTGGTTCTCCAACAATTTCAGTACTTCCAATAATATCTTTTACTTCTTTTCCATACCATTTTGCTACTTCTTTAATACTTGGGCAAATAGGATATAAGTAAAAAATCAAAACTGTGACAATATAATTGGCGTTAGATAATTCTTTTATCGGATTTTCTTTTTTCCATGGCTCTGTTTCATTTAAATATTTGTTTCCAAGTTGAGCCAACTCATTTAAAGTTTTAATTATTTCTTTAAATTTAGTGAAACTATAATATAGTTCATCTAGTTTTTTAGCATAATTATCTATTTCTCTTTTAAATTCTTCCTCTGGAGGATTTAATTTTCCTTCTAATTTCTTTTTAGCCAATTTTGTTACCCTCAATATAAAGTTAGCTATATTGTTTATTAACTCTTTATTAACTGATTCATAAAAGTCATGAAGAGAAAATATCATATCTGATTCATCATTCCAAATTTTTGCTAAATAATATCTTATATAATCCGGATGGAAATATTCTAACGCGTTTAAACAATTTAATCCTTTTCCTCTACTTTTTGAGAATTTAACATCTTTGGCCTTTAAATATCTTGTCGCTGAAATAATTTTAGGTAATGTGAACCCTGATTTTGATCCAATTAATATTGCTGGCCATAATATCGTGTGGAAATAGATATTATCAGGCCCTATGAAATGTACTATAAAAGTATCTTTATCTAACCACCATTCTTTCCAATCAAACTTCTCTGCTGTGATTCCAATATAGCCAATTGGAGCATCAAACCATACATAAAATACTTGGTTTTCGTAACCCTTTAATGGTACTCTAAAACCATAAGTTAAATGCCTTGTAATGGATCTTGGTTTTAATTCATTTAGTAATCTTTTAGTTTCATATTGGGCTATTTTACTCCAATTTTTGTGGTTTTCTCCATAAAATTCTCTTAATTCTTTTTCTAATTTTGGGATGTCGATTAATAATTGTTTTACTTTTCTAAATTCAATGTCATGTTTTTTACATAAGACACAATAAGGATCTATTAAGTCTTGAGGGTCTAAAATTTGTCCACAATCGTCACATTGATCTCCTCTTGCTAATCCACCACATTTTGGACATTTCCCTTCTACATATCTATCAGGAATATATCGTTTGCAGTTGTTACAATAAGAAACAATAGTTTCTCCTTCGATTATATATCCATTTTCAAGGAGTTTATTAAATATTAAATATACCATTTCTTTATTTTCTTCTGTATCTGTATGTCCATAATGGTCAAAAGTACATTCTAACTTTTTAATAATCTCCTTGGTTAATTCGTGTTGTTTTAGCATATACTCCTTTGGAGAAATTCCTTGTTTTATTGCTGCTAACTCTCCCGGAGCTCCATGCATATCAGAACCACAAATTACCAAACATTTTTCTCCTTTTAGTTTTAAAAATTTTCCTGTTATGTCTGCAGGTAAAATGCTACTCACAAAATTTCCTAAATGAATTATTCCGTGAACATATGGTAGTGCTGATGTTATTATGTATTTTAAATTTATCACCTCCTAGAATTTTGTATTATTTTATAACAAAATTTCATTTATATATTTTTTAATAATCTTTCTTAAAAAAAGCTATGAATAATTAGAGTGTGCAAGCTGCTTAAATATCTCTATCTATTTGTGATAAATCAGATAAGTCTTCAACTATAATATAGTCTGGTTCATATTGTTTTAATTTTCCATTCTCTATTATTTCTACTACGACTAATATTTTAACTACTCCGCTTTTCTCTGCAATGGAAATATCAACTTTTCTCTCAATTATTGGCCTTCCAAGCATTTCTTTAATCTTGTTAATTACTTTTTCGATTTTTCTTTGTCTTTTTACTGCAACAATTTTGGCTCCTTCACGTGCAGAGTTAGCACATCTTAATCCATCAACGTCCACAATTGTTTTTTCATTAGTTTTAATTTCATATCCTTTTTCCTCTAATTTTCGTACCAGTTCTTTTACCACTTCGTTCAAAAGTCCTTGCTTTTGAACCACTGCCACTGTCATGATAAAAAATATACATACTTATATATATAAAAAATTTCTTGATATAAGGTACTATTAAAAAAGAGCATTTTTATCTGCTAACATTTTGAAAATAAATAGTGTTTTAATTTTTTAGCCATCATACTAACTAGTGTGCAAGCTGATTATTTTATAACAAAATTTCATTTATATATTTTTTAATGAAAATCCTTATTTGTGGCTATGGCAGATTGGGAAAAACATTTAAAAAAATTTTACCAGAAGCAGACATATATTCAGAAAATACAAATGTGAATAATTATGATGTAGTTATTATGTGTGTTCCACGAGAAGCATATAATGAACTATTACCTAAATTTAAAAATTTATTAATTGTAGACTGTTCTTCTGTAAAAGAAGAATTTAAAGCAGAAAAGTACTTAATAATCCATCCTCTTTTCGGAGAAAATATTTTACCTTATTTTTCAAATATAATTGTAATTGATTATAATTGTAAAGAAGCAGAAGAATTTTTAAAACTCTTGGAAAAGAGAGGGTTAAAATTGATAAAAATGAGTAAAGAAGAACATGATAAAATTATGTCAAAAAATCAAGGAGTTTTACATTTCATTACGATGGCAACTTATAATTATCTTTCAGAACCAGATACTGCTTTTTCAAAAACTTTTAAAATTTTGGCAAAACGATTATTATCTCAAAATCCAAGTGTTATATATGATATTAGAAAATCCTCTGAAGAAGAAATTGAAAGATTCTTAGGTTATTTAAAAGAATTTTATGAAAAAACTAAAGATTTTGAGGAATTTAAAAAGCCATTTGAATATGGAGATTATAGTTTTCTATTAAATTGTGCTAAAATATATGAAAATCCTAAAACTCTTGAAGAATATAGGCAATATATATCTCTAATTGATGATTTGATTTTGAAACTTTTAGAAATTAGAACAGAGAAAGTAAAAGAAATTGCAAAAATAAAGCAAGAAATGAACTTACCAATAGAAATTCCTGAAATAGAAGAAAGAAAAATTAATAATATATTATCTTCAACGAATTTAAACAAACTCATTGTTAAAGAAATTTTTGAAAAAATTTTAGAATTATCTAAAAAAACTCAGGAAGAAATTTTAGGAATTAGGTATAAAGTAGGTGTTTTAGGTCCTATTGGAACTTTTTCAGACGAATGTGCTTTGCAAATATTTAAATCTAGAAATTATTTAGTTTATTTTAAAACTATTGAAGAAGTTTTTGAGGCGGTTCAAAATGGGAAAGTTAATTATGGAGTTGTTCCAATTGAAAATACTTATGGAGGAACTGTAATTCCTACAATTGAGTGCTTAATTAAGTATGATGTTTTTGTTGTAGGTGAAAAAGAAATTCAAATAAGGCACTGTTTGGTAGCAAAAAAGAATCTAAGTTATAAGGAAATAAAAGTTTTATATTCCCATCCACAAGCAATTACTCAATGTAAAAATTTTATCAAAAATTATTTACCTCATGTTGAAATAAAGTATACAAATAGCACGGTTGAAGCATTAACTCTTTTAGATGAAAATTCTGCCGCTATCTCTTCAGAAACAGCTGCTTTATTAAATAACTGTGTGATTTTAAAAAAAGACATTCAAGATTCAAGTGCAAATATTACAAGATTTTATGTAATATCTAAAGAAAAAACTGATGGAAATATTACTGCTTTATTCTTTTCAGTAGAAGATAGACCAGGCGCTTTAAAAGATGTTTTAGAAGTATTTTACAAATATAATATTAATTTAAGAAAATTAGAATCAAGACCTGACAAGCAAAGGCCAGGTAAGTATATTTTCTTTACAGAGGCTGAAAGTAAATTAAATGATGAAATTATAGAAAATTTAAAAAAGAAAACAATTTACCTAAAAATCGTTGGTAGTTTTAATAAAATATAATCAGTGGTTGTTCCCGTCATCATATTTCAGACGACTCACTGTTCATCATAATATAATTAAAAGCAAAAACAATAATAGAATATATTTTTCACTAGTTAATTTACTATATACATTTATCAAAAAAGTTAGTATTGAAATAGGAAAATTAACGAAATAACTAAAAATAAAGTACATATAAGTACTTTCATCAAATTTTAAATTTTTAAAAATATAGAATATGTACATCATAAACCCTAATTCTGAAGGCATAGACAATATTATTTCATAAGGAATTTCTTTAATTTTTTATATTTTGCTTACAATTATTGCTCCAAAACACCCAACTAAGATCAAGGGATTTTTTAATAAATACAAAATTGAAATATAAATCACAGAATCAGATGGAGGATTTTTTAAAGCAGAGTTCATTATTACTCCTATGATTGAAAAAACAATTAAATCAATAATATTTTCAATTGAAAACAAATATGAAAGCAAAACGCCTGCTAAAATATGTTCTTCTTTTCCTTTTGCTAAATAGTATGGAACAACTGTGATCAAAAATAAAGATATCTTAAATAAAGAAAATTTCACAAAAAAAGCCCAAATAATCAAAATCAAAGGCAACAGTATTGGATAATCTTTTAGATAAACAATTAAAGGAGCAATTGGACATATAAAAGCACTCAAACTTATAAAAAAGAATTTCCTAAATTCTTCTTTAAATAGCGAAACAAATCCATACAATATGCTTAATTGGGGAAATAATATCAAAGGAATTGTTAGGATTATCATATAAATTCCTCCAAATTTTCTTTTTCAATAGGATGTAAATTGCCTGGAACTATAATTGAGACTGGAGGTTTAATTTCTTTATTAATTAAATTAATTGCTTTGTCAAAATATATTTTTTCATCATCCCAACAAAATCTTTGAATTAATACAATTTCTAAATTTCCTAACATTTTTAATGCTCTTTTGGGAGATGTGTCTAAAAGAATTAAAGTGTGTTTTCCTTCTTTTAAATTATTTAGTAACTTTTCTTTCCATGAATAACATTCGAAATTTGGAATTGTAATTACTCCACCAATTTTATAATACATTAAACCAACTCTGGAAAACACGTTAAAAATCGAAGTGTTTGGAATATATTTATAAGAAATTTTTTTCTTTCTTAAAAATTCTTTTATTGAATCGTGGGTTGTAGCAAAAAAAGCATCTCCAAACACACAAAAAGCCACATTGTCTTTTATCCAATCTAATTCTTCTTCACAATATCTCCTATCTAAAATTATAGGATTATAATTTTTTATAAATTCTTTTAAATCATTTTCTGGCCAAAAAGAAGTATATCCTTCCAAATAAATTTTTTCCACAGAATTTAAGATTAATTCTATTTCTTTAGTAATATGCTTATACCTAAGTCCTAAACTTACAAAATAAAACATTAGAATCTTTATAATTTTTAAAATTAATGAAGAAAGTTAGAGTTAAATGGAAAGGACAAATATTGGAAGGAATTTTACTTCCATCCACTTCTCGAAACGCAAAAAATATTTTAGTTTTAAAATTAAGGAACGGATATAATATTGGAATTTATGCAGAAGAGTGTGAAATTATTGAGGAAATTCCTGAAAAAAAATATGAATTAGAAAAAAAAGAATACAAAAAAGATAAGTTAATTACCATAATTGGAACAGGAGGAACTATTGCTTCAAGAGTTGATTATATTACTGGAGGTGTTGTTTCTCAATTTACAGTAGAAGATTTCTTGCTTTCATTTCCAGAATTAAAAGAGATAGCAAATTACAAGTTAAAACAACCTTTTCAAACATTTTCAGAAGATATGACTCCTGAACATTGGAAAATTTTGGCAGAAACTGTTTATGAATCTTTAAAAGAGTCAGATGGAGTTGTAATTACTCATGGAACAGATACTATGCATTTCACCTCAAGTTATCTTTCATTTGCCATCCAAAATCCTGGAAAACCAATAATTTTAGTTGGAGCCCAGAGATCTTCAGATAGACCTTCTTCAGATGCGGCTTATAATTTAGTTGGAGCCTGTTTATTTGCCATAAATGATTTTTCAGGAGTTTTTGTTTGTATGCATAAAACAACTAATGATGATATTTTAGCATTACATTTAGGGACAAAAGTTAGAAAATTACATACATCTAGAAGAGACGCGTTTAAGAGTGTCAATTTCCCAATAGTTGCAGAAATGAACTTAAATTTATCTTGTGGAAAAATAGAAAATTATGAAATCATCAGAAATACTGATGAGTTTCATAGGGAAAACACTTGCCCAAAATTAATAAATACTTTTCACGAAAATATTTGTCTATTTAAAGTTTATCCTGGAATTAAAAATGTGTTCAAAATTCTTTCAGAGTATGATGGAGTAATAATTGAAGGTACTGGTTTAGGCCATGTGCCTGACTACATTATAGAGGATTTAAAACAATTGATAGAGAGTGAAATATTTATAGGAATGACTTCTCAGTGTATTTTTGGAAGAGTCCATGGAGATGTATATTCAAAAGGAGTAAAATTACAACAAATAGGAATTGTTTATTTGGAAGATATGTTGCCAGAAACAGCATATGTTAAGTTAGGTTGGGTTATGGGTCAAACGAAAGATTTAAAAAAAGTCAAAGAATTAATGTTAACACCTGTTTTTTATGAAATCACTGAAAGAACTCTTTTCCTATGACCTTAATTTTAGTAACTTTAAATATATATTAGTTTAGAAGTTATGAAATAATGGTTGAGGAAATAGAACATTATATAAATGTTTTGTTATGTAATTCAGAAATTCCAGCATTTTTAGACCCAAAAACTAAAACTATAGTTTCAGCAAATACTTATCTAAAAAGTATAATATTTGAACAATATAAAAAATACTTTCCAGAAGATGGGATTGCACTTAACTTGGCGGTTACAACTTTGGAAAGATATTTATTTTATATTACTAAAAATAAAACTAATTT
>CAZNYH010000115.1:0-5066 GCA_964577235.1 uncultured archaeon
AGAAATTATTAAAAACTTTTGCATTAATTTTATTTTTGAATTTAGCTTTTTGTGATTTAACTATTGCTATTGTAGATCATTATACATTTATAATCTCTTATATTATTACTGTTTTTGTGGAAAGGTGTTATTTTGATCTTATTAAGATACTTAAAACTTGTAAATATATCTACTTAAAACCTTTGAGTTATACGATAAAATTAAGTTTATATTCTCTAAAAAAACGTTAGAATATGAACACTTTGTAGCTGCATATTTATATATAGAATTGTCAAATAGAGGTTTATTGGATAAAGTAATTAACGAAATATTAAACTCCCCAACAGAAGCTACAGTAGATAATATTTTAAAACATCTACAATAAACCTCTTCAAAACCATTTAAATTATTTGATAAAAAGTTTCTCCAAATCATTTAAATCAAAACACTTAACTTCATAATTTTCAAACATATCAATCTTTTCCTTAAAACTCTTAGCAAAAATCCAAAGTTCTACTTTGTTATTCTTTAAATTATTAGGAATTTCTACGTACTGAATTTTTTCAACTAATTCTTTGCATATTTGTCTGGGATTTACTTTGTCTTTCCATTTACATTCTCCAAAAATCAATAGTTTATCGTTATAAGATACTATATCTATTTCATAAGTTCCTTTCTTACATTTGCCAAATTGTTTACCAATATTATGCGGTTTTATTATATCTATTAGAACTTCTTTACACAATTTTTCAAAATAAAATCCTAAATCTTGATTGAACTTCATGTCAAAAATCTTAAAAATCAATTTTGGAGAAATCTCTAATAAATGCTCATATCTTTTATAATATTTGAACCAAAATCGCAAAAAATTATTTTTTATCATATAAAAAGAATCTTTTCCAAATAACGCCTGTTCTTTTTTTATTAAGTTGTAATCTTCTAATAATAATTTTAAATATCTGTTAGTTCTGATTACATCATTTTCAAATAATGAAGATAATTCACTTAATTTTGTTTTTCCTAATGAAATTCCTTCTAAAATAGTATAATAAATTTTATATTCACCTCCAAATTCACTTATCAATATTGTTTTTCCTTCTTCGTAAAATGATTTATAACTTCCGAATAAGATTTCAACCAATTCAGAAAATCGTTTTATTTGTAATGTTTCTATCATTTCATAAAATTTAGGAATCCCTCCAAAAATACTCCACACTTTTATAATATCCTCAATATTTTTAAATCCTAAGTCCTTTAAAATTTGATAAACAAACTTGAATTTTAATTCTTCTAAAATAATTTCAAAATCTTTCCTACCATACATACTTTTTGAATAATCATAAAATATTTTTTTAATCAAAGAATAACTAGATCCTGTAATTATTAAAAATAGATTTTTAGAATTAAATCGATATTCATCGATTAATTTTTGGATGTCTGAATATATTGACTTATCCATATAGTAAAAATTTTGAAATTCATCTAAAAAAACAATTTTGTATTTTTCAAAAATATATCTGAAGAAGTCCATTATTCGCGTAAATTTTGGAATGTTTAAATCTTCAGATATCTCTTCCAGAAATAAATTCACAGATTTACCTTTAGGAATAAACAAATACACATATTTTTTGTTTTTTAGGGCTTCTAATACTGTCCTTGTTTTTCCGATTCTTCTTAATCCACGCACTATCAAAACCCTAGTTCCTTTCCCTTTTGATAATTTTTTAATAAGATTAATTTCTTTTTCTCTATCGTAAAATTTCATTATGTATTATATGTATAATACATCATATGTATATAATTATTCTCTAAAATATAGGCTGATATTTAAATCTCCAAATATCTATAATGCAAAAATCGCAACTAAGAGAAATATTCCAAAAAGATTGGGAAAAACATTACAAAATAGATTTCTTCGAAGAAAAAGGTTTTAAAAGATATAAATGTAAAATTTGTGGTAAATATTTTTGGAGTTTGGAAGAAAGAGATGTTTGTGAAGATCCTTCTCATGAAAGTTATAAATTCATTGGAAATAAGATTCAAGAGTTATCCTATACAGATGTCTGGGAAAAAATGAAAAAAGGGTATGAAAAATTTGGAATAAAGACTATTGAAAGATATCCTGTAGTTGCTAGATGGAGAGATGATATGGAATTTGTAATTGCTTCAATAGCGTGTTTTCAACCATATGTTGTTCGAGGAGAAGTTTCACCACCGGAGAATCCTTTATTAATACCTCAACCTTGTTTGAGATTTAATGATATTTTAAATATTGGAGTTACAGGAAGACATATGAGTTGTTTCATAATGGTAGGACATCATGCTTTTAATGAACAATTATTTTATTGGAAAAATGAAGCAGTTTCCCACACTTTTGAAGTATTAACCAAAGAATTTAAAATCCCTGAAGAAAAAATTATCTTTATTGAAGATGTTTGGAGCGGAGGAGGTAATTTTGGCCCATGTTTGGAATATTTTGCTGATGGTTTAGAATTGGGGAACATTGTTTTCATGCAATATGCTGAACCTTTTGATGAATTAAAAATAAAAGTAATTGACCATGGGATTGGATTAAATAGATGGGCCTGGTATGTGAATGGATCAATTAATGCTTACGAGGTGGTGTTTGAAAAACCTTTAAAATATCTTAAGAATATTTTTGGAATCAACTCAGAGGAATTTAAAGACTTCTTTATTGAAAGTTCAAAATTAGACATAGAAGAAGTGGAAGACCAAGAAACAAAAGTAAAAGAAATATTAGAAAAATACTCTTTGAATTATGAAGATTTTGAAATTTTGAAAAACATCTATTGTATTTGTGATCACACCAGAACTTTACTATTTGCAATTAATGATGGAATGTTACCTTCAAATGTAGGCGGAGGATATAATTTAAGATACCTCTGTAGAAGAATATTCAACATGAATTTGGAATTTGACTATGGAAAAGTTTTTGAACTTCATGTTGAGCAATTAAAACCAATGTTTGAGTTAGATTCTCAAATTCCAATTGAAGTTTTTGAAGAAGAATATAAAAAGTATAAACAAACTCTTGAAGAAGGAAAAAGAAGAGTAATAAACATTTTAGAGAAAAAAGGAAAATTAGATTTAGAAGATTTTGTATTGTTATATGACTCCCATGGATTAATCCCTGAATTTGTAGAAAAAATTTCAGGAATAAAAGCTCCTAAAGAAGTTTATAAGAAAGTTTTAGAACTGCATGAGAAAGTTAAAAAGGAAGAAAAAGTTGAGGAATATCCATATGAAACAGAATTAAAGTGCTATGAAAATGTTTTTGAATTTGAAGCAAAAGTTGTTGACATAATTGAAAAAGATGGGAAAACATATTTAATTTTAGATAAAACATACTTCTATCCTGAGGGAGGTGGACAAGAAAGTGATCAAGGATGGATTAATAATGTTTTTGTTCCTTATGTTTACAAAGTTGGAAAAACAGTATTACACCAAGTAGAGAAGAATATTTTTGAAAAAGGACAAACAGTTAAATGTAAGATAGATATCGAAAGAAGAAAAACACTAGAAAAAATGCACAGCGCAACGCATATTTTAGAATATTGTTGTGAAAAAATTTTAGGAAAACATGTTTGGCAACAAGGGACTAAAAAAACTACAGAAATTTCTCATTTAGATATAAACCATTACAAACCTCTTACAAAAGAAATTATTAATCGAATTGAAACAGAAGCTAATCAAATGGTTATGGAATGTATCCCAGTAGAAATTGAATATTTAGAAAGAACAGAAGCTGAAAAGAAATATGGAATAAAAATTTATCAAGGAGGTTTCGTTCCTGGAAAAATTTTAAGAATAGTAAAAATTGGGGACTCTATAGAGGCTTGTGCAGGAACTCACGTTAAAAATACAGGAGAAATTGGATTAATAAAGATTGTAAAGGTAGAAAAAGTTAAGGACAATATTTATAGAATTTATTATAAAGCGGGAATTCCAGCTCTAAAATATTGCCAAAAAATGCAAAATACATTAGAAGAGTTGTCTCAAAAAATGAGTTGCGACATTTTTGAAGTAGTTAAAGGATATGAAAAAATATTAGAGATGTGGAAAAATGAGAGAAAAGAAAAAGAAAGATTATTAGAAATAATCTCAAAATCTAAAAAAATGATGTTAAAAGGAGAAAATATTAAGTATGGTGTTTTTGAGGAATGTTCTGTAAAAGAAGCGAGAGAGATTTATGAAGAAATTAAACAACCTTTGATAATTATTTCGAAAAATACGAAACCCAATTTAATTGTTTTTGAAAGCGAAGATTTATTTAACAAAATTATTGAAAAATTTGGTGGAAAAGGAGGATTTAGTAAAGGTAGTGGTTATGCTGTTTTAGAAAAAATACCTGAAGAAAAAGATTTGGAAGAACTGATTAAGTAATAATTATTTTTTAAATCGAAATAAATTTTCATTAATTTTTTATCAAAAGATATTAATTCAAAATTATTATCCAAACACTCAGCCAAAATTAAAGAATCAAAAATTTTCAAAGAATATTTTTCTGAAATTTTGATTGCAAGAGAATAATCTTTGTTATTTGAAGTGTATATGTTTGAAAAGTATTTCTTAAACAGTAGTCTGCTCCTCCGTGTGTTATTGTTGCTCCTCTTGTCTTTCAATACCTATAGGTATTTCTTAAACCTCTAACTACATTTTTCTTATATTCTCTAATCTTTTTTATTCTTTCAATACCTATAGGTATTTCTTAAACACCATCCTATGAACTAAAAAATATAATAAAAGAAAAAGTCTTTCAATACCTATAGGTATTTCTTAAACCCAACAAGAGAACATAATGAAATATATAATGTTTATTGCTATCTTTCAATACCTATAGGTATTTCTTAAACTAAACGACTTTACAAAAGAAAGGAATTGACTTAACTTATCCTGTAGCAGACTTTCAATACCTATAGGTATTTCTTAAACCTACTCCGAACCTTATTATTTTCTATGATTAAACCATATTTATAATTTTAACTCAGTCAACGGTCTATTAAACTAAAATCTAAGTTAGAAATAATTCAATATAACAAAAAACATAAAAAATCAAAGTATTTTCT
>CAZNYH010000116.1:0-4090 GCA_964577235.1 uncultured archaeon
TGGAGAGAGGCGGAACGAACTAAACTCACAGAAAATACAAAAAACGCGATAATAGTAATAGAAGGATTTGATTATGATGATGTTAAGTCTGCACTTAAAGAGTTAGAAGATCTTATAAATAAATATTTAAAATGTGAAACCCAAACCTATATTGTAGATTCAGGAAACTCTGAAATTGAAATCAAGTAATATATAATAATGTTAGAATATTTCGCGTTAATATTTTACATTTTGGGAACAGCAACAATTGGATTCATATTGTTTAAAGAATACTCTGAAAAAAACAATGAATTATTTAGATTGTTAGATGAGGAATTTAAAAAAGGATGGAGTTTTATCTCAATTTTAATATCCATATTATTTGGAATTATTTTATGGTTTTTCTTAAAACCATGGGGATATTTCATAGGATTTACAATTGGACTTTTAATTTCATATTATAGTGTTAATAAAATAGTCCCAAATTTAGGTAAAGAAGCAAAGCCTGTTGACTTATTAACTTATTGGGCTTCTAAATATCAATTCAAACGAAAAATTGTTAAACCCAAGCCAAAAAAATCCGATCAAGAAACAATAACTTTTGAAGAAATAAAAATAAAAACTCCTCCTAAAAAAGAAGAAGTTACTAAAAAAGTTGTAATTGAAAAACCATCTAAAGAAGAAAAAAAAGAAGAACATGGTCTATGGAGAAAGTATCAAGAAAAATATGAAGAAAAACATGAGCCTTTGTGGAAGGAAAAATACAAAAAAGAAGAAGAAGAAAAGGCAGAAAGAAGGAAAATTGTGGAAGATTTAGTAAAACAATTAAAATCTATGAAAAAAGAAGAAAAAGCAAAAAGAATAAAAAAAGAAGTTCCTCCTAAAAAAGAAGAAAAACCTAAAGAAGAAGAATACGATATTTTATCTATTTTAGAATCTTCTGAAGAAGAAGAATCTTCAGAAGATTTGGAAAAATTACTAAAAGAATTGGAAGAATCATAATAAACCTCTCATCCTTCTTCCAGCAGCCGTTCTTCCTCTAAATACTCTACCTCTATCATTTATTATCCAAGCATATTCTTTTCTTGCTTGTATTGATGGATGGTGAGGATCTACTAGGATTACTTCGTAATATTTATAAACTCCATCTTCTCCCACATAATATGAATTTAAAACTTCCAAGTTAGGGAATTTCCTATTTGCCCGCTCTTCTGCAATTAATTGCTTAGATTTTTTCCTTGTTTTATGAGTAACTCCCATTCTTTTTGGTCTTCTTGCTGGCGGTCTAGTAAAATGTCCATGTCCTTTTCTTATCCTTACTCTAACTAAAACAATTCCTTGAATTGGTTTCCATCCTAATGCTCTTGCTCTAGCAATGTTTGAAGGTCTTTCTATTCTAATAATTGAAGGTTGTTTTCTCCATTCTCTTAATTTCTCTTTTAATCTTTCATCTCTGTTTTTGTATTGCTCTTGAATTATTTTTTTAACATATTTTAAATAACCCATTATTTTCACCTCCTATTATTTATATTGTGATTTTAACTATATTATCCTTAATTTTTATCCACTTCATTTTTTCTAAAATTTCCAAAATAATGTCAATAGATCCTGCTCTTAATATTTGTTTTTGTTCTCTTAACTTCTCAATTATAATTTTTTTGAATTCTTCAAGTTCGTATTTGTTTTTGGGTAAATTAAGTAAGATTTCTTCTATAATCATAAATGTTGGATAAGATTCTACATTTATATATATTGAATAAAATTTTTCATATTTTTCAAATAAGAACATATTTTCAACGTTTTTGTCTTCCACATATTCATAAATTTCATTTTCATCAATGTCTTCTGGATTTTCTATTTTATTTTGGACCATTAGTGTTAACAAGCAAGATAAAAATATTTTATCTTTTTCCTCTAATTTTTTAAAAAATAATTCTTCATCATTTAATATTTCACTAAATTCTTTTAATTTTTCTATAATCTTTTGTTTAATTTCACCTTCAGCTTTTTTTCCAGAAATTGATAAAGGATGTACCTCAATTTCTTCTTTTATTCTTACATCCGCTGGTTTTAAAAGTTCTGCTACTTTTTTTGCATCTTCATATGTTGAATAAACACCAAACAAGAGTTCCATAAATAATTTAAAAATAAAATCCTTTAATATGGAAATAAATTTCTTCAGAAGTAGGGGAACTTTATCCATTGAAAGTAAGAATACATATTTTGGATGAAAAAATTGGATGTTTGGGCTCATATTATAATATTTAGACCTATATTTCCGTACTCTATCGCCTGTTTTGCCATTTCGGCAGCAAATTCTAAAATAAAATCGCCTTTCAGATTTCTTAGTTTTTCTAGTTCTGATTTATATTTTACAATTCCTAATTTCTCCCAAAATAAATTTTTATGTGCTTCTTTTACCTTTTCACAGTATACTATTTTTCCTTCATTTATTTTGTTTTCAAAAGTTTCTATATTATCTGCTAAAATTTTACTGAATATTATACATTCTGAAATTGCTGTACCTCCTATTCTGTTGACTCCGTGTAATCCTGTAGTACACTCTCCAACAGCATATACATTTTCAAAATTCGTTTTACCATATTGGTTTGTTAAGATACCTCCAATTGAATAGTGAAAAGCAGGATGAATTTCAAATTTCTTTATTTTTTTGTTTAACATAATTTCTATTATCCATCCAAATTCTGTTTCTTTTAAGTCATCTATTGGCTCTTCTATTATAGCATAAATTTTATGAACCTTACTTTCATTATAAAATTCTGCAGTCATTTTGTCGAAAATATGATGATGTTCGTTGTGTTTTAAAGCAAATTTTACCTCTTTTGATAAAAATTCTTTTCCTTTTTCATTTACAAATTTCAACCTTGTTAATATAGGTCCTGAAATTAATACATTAGGTAAGTTTTTATCTACAATTAAAAATGGATGAAACATATTAAAAGGTAAAAAATCATATTCAATTCCTATTTTCATTAAAGTTGGGTGTAAAGCTATGTCAGGAAGTTTATAAGTTGAGTATTTATATAAATTTCCAAACCCGCCAATTGCAAACACAAATATATCTCCTTTATAATTATTTACTTTTACTAAAACATCATTTTTATATTCTATTTTTGTAATTTCATCTTGAATGATGTTAATTCCAATATCTTTAGCAAAACTTTTTAATTTACTAATACAATACTGACCTGGTTTATTAGTTATTGGAACAATTCCTATGTTTGATTTTCTATATTCAATTCCAACTTTTTTAAAAAATTCTTTTACTGTTGAATAATTTTCAACAAATAAATCCACTTTATTTTTATCATTTAATTTTCCTGTAGAAATCATTTTTTCTTTTAAATCATTTCTTATCATTACGTTCCAAGGAGATAATACAGAAGCACTTTTTTGATTATCTATTAAAACCACATCATATCCTTTTTCTTTTAAGTAAATTGCGCTTGAAAGTCCAGAACATCCACCCCCAACTACAACAACTTTCATAATTTAAATATTAATGAACAAAATTGAGGCTTTAAATTTACTCAAAGCATATTTAAAAAACGAAAAGTTAATAAAACACTGTTTGGCGGTAGGTAAAATAATGGAAAAACTTGCAGAAAGATTAAATGAAGATGTTGAAAAGTGGTATATTACAGGATTATTACACGATATTGATTACGAGATGACAAGTATAGAAAAACATGGATTAGTAAGTGAAAACATTTTAAAAGGTAAAGTATCTGAAGATATTATCTCAGCAATAAAAGCTCACAATGAGTTTACAGGTTATAAAGATGAAAGTAATTTAGCAATAGCATTAAAATGTGCAGATGCAGTTTCTGGGTTAATAATTGCTACTGCTTTAGTAATGCCCGATAAGAAATTAAATAGCGTAAAATTAGAAACCTTAAAAAACAAATTCAAACAAAAAGATTTTGCTAGAAATGTGAGTAGAGAAAAAATAAAATTATGTGAAAAAATTGGAATTAGTTTAGAAGAATTTTTAGAAATTTCATTAAATGCTTTAAAAGAGATTGATAAAGAGTTAGGTTTATAATTGGGGAAAAGGTATATATAATATTGTAAAAACTTTTTTAATGGA
>CAZNYH010000117.1:0-2613 GCA_964577235.1 uncultured archaeon
TTAAAGATCAAGATTCAGAGTATTTATTATACGAACTTTATATTTTAAATAAGGAAAAATTTGACACATCTTTTATAAAAATATTCGTCACTTCAGAAACTATTAATTCTCAAGTGTATCCTTATTCTCCTACCTTAATTAATTACCTGAACGAAAATATTGAAAAAATATGGGAAAAAGAAAAGATTTTTAGGTTAGAAGATCCAGACAATTGGCAATTATACGTATATTTTGGAGAATATCAATTATATATATTTTTTGAAATAGACTTATTACATTCTAGTTTAAGTATACTAAACACAACACCTATATTTGATACTATCAAAATTTCAGCAGATGTTTTAAAGATGACTTATACTTCCAAATCAAAGACGAATTCTTTAATATTTTTAGAATAAGAAGACAACTCTTTAATTGATATTATCTTACCAAAATTGGACAAAAACGTTTTAAAATCATCTATTTTTTCCTTCTCTAAAAATTTATATATGTGAATGTATTTTTTGGAATATTCTATGGCTTTGTCTAAAAACTTTTCACTTTCCCAAGGCAAAGGCATTAAAATTCTATCAAATTTGTAACTCCATTCAAAATCCTTAACATCTCCCAAAATCGCCTTAACATTTTTACACTTATTTAATTCAATATTTTTTAAAAAATATTCATATGCCTTTGGATTTTTTTCTACTCCTATTATTTCTTCAGCCTTTGAATGCTTTGAAATCACTATTGGAAAAGGCCCTACTCCTGCAAAAAAGACACAAACTTTTTCACCAGGGGAAATCAATTTTGCAATTCTTAAACGTTCTTGACTTAATCTTGGAGAGTAAAATACTTCTTTTGGATTCAACTTAAAGACACAACCACTTTCTTTACAAGTTATTTCATCAACATCTTTTCCCCAAACTAACTCTAATTCTTGTACTCTAAATTCTCCAAATCGCCTTTTTTTTAAATATATTGCCTTAATTTTAGGATAAGTTTTTAAAATTTTTTTAATATTTTCTTCTAAATTTTTATCAGTGTTTAAGATTACCACTTCACCCAAATAATCAAAAGCCATTAATATTATCTTAACAAAACATAACCTTCTCTTCTAGCAATGTAAAAACTGTATTCAAAAATCAAATAAGAAATTGCAAAAAATATTATACTTAAAATGCATCCTAAAAACAAATAATAACTTCCATCTAACCCAAAAATAAACATTCTTATACCTTCTACTAAAGAAACAGAAGGAATGTATATTAAATAATCTTTTAAAAATCCTGTGGCTGAAACAGCAAAAGAAAATGGGAGGATAAAACTTTGAATTTTAGAGTAAGCTTCCCTGACAATGTAAAAGTCTTCTCCTCTAATAAAAAATTTTATTGAAGACATAATGTAACTAATCCCAAATGAGAATGCAGATAAAATTAAAAATGTTGAGATTATTAGTAAAATTAAATACCATAGAGGAAATCCTATGAGAGTTAAGATAATAAAAAAAGGAATGCTTTTTATGAAATTTCTTATTACTGCCCATACAAAAACCTGAAACATAAGAGCAAAATGATGTTTATGCAAAATATAATTTACACTTAAAGATACATATCCTCCTATAGAAATTACTATCCAACCAATTAACAAAAATTCAAAATAATGAACTTTTACACCATAATAATTTACAAATCCAACAAAACTTCCTCTAAAAAAGTAATCAGTTAAAATTAAGATAGGAGCGATTATGAAAGTAAATATTACAAGTAATTTATACTTTCTAATTTGAATTTCATATTCTTTAATTGTTAATTTTACTGCACAAATTAAATCATTTAGCATTAAAATATTCATGCTAAAAGTAAAAAACCTAACAAAATACTTTAAAAAAGAAAACAAACGCATAAAAGCATTAAGTAATGTTTCTTTTGAAATAGAAAAACCTTGTGTATGTTGTATTGTAGGTTTATATGGTGCTGGAAAAACCACATTATTGAATTGCATTGTAGGATTGTTAATTCCTGATGAAGGAGATGTATTAATAAACAACATTCCATCTTATAAAAAACTACAATGCGCCTTTCCTTATTTGCCATATCCTGCAACTGATCCAAGAGCTACTGTAAAAGACATAATCGAAATTTTTAGAATATTTTGGGGAAATTTTGAAGATGAAGAATATTATATAAAACTTTTTGAACTTGATGAAGAATTAAACACTGAATATCAAAGATTATCAGCAGGATTTAAAGTTAGATTAAAAATTTTATCAACATTATATCAAAATCAACCAATAATTGTTTTTGACGAAATAACAAATGGATTGGATTTAGAAACCTCAAAAAATGTTTTAAATATTATGAAAGAACTTTCAAAAGAAAAAATTATTTTGTTTGCAAGTCATATTTTCGATCATATTAATTACGTTAATGATTTATGTATTTTTTTGCATGAAGGAAAATTAAAATTAATTAAAGAAAATGTTGAAAATTCCGAAGATATTTTAAAAAGAATAATATCTAATGAAATCAACAATTGCTGTTGATGTAATGTTGGGATCTTTAATGTTAATTATTTTAGCCTCTCAAACTTTATTTTTTTTAGATAAAGTATCTGCTTATTATTCTTACTTAT
>CAZNYH010000118.1:0-5200 GCA_964577235.1 uncultured archaeon
CCAATCAAGCAATCTTTGTCTATGTCTTTCAGGAATGAATTTTAACTCTTTAGCAAATTCTAACATTTTTTCTTTGAATTCTAATTGTTTTAAATATAAAGCAGGTCTTTCTAAAATTTCTATTTCCATATTGCATCTTTCATGAATTGGAACTGAATGGGTAATTTTTTCTACTTTAATTAAATATCCCTCTTTTTCTAAGTCTTCTACAATTTTCTTTCTACATTCTTTTATAGTTAGCCCTTTATATCTTTCATCAACCATTTTACCATCAAAATCAATCAACTGTCTTGGTGTTAATTTTAATTCTCTAAATAATTTTACATCTACAAAATCTCCATAAGAACAAATCATTACTGCTCCTGTTCCAAATTCCGGATCAGCCTCAGGTCTCGCATATATTTTTACTTTTCTGTTGTATAATGGAATCGTGGCTTCTTTTCCTACTAAATTTTTATATCTTTCATCTTCTGGATGTACTATTATAGCATCACAAGCACCTAATAATTCAGGTCTTGTAGTAGCAATTATAATTTCTCCATCTTCCATTGGAAATTTAATGTAATATAGTTCTCCTTGAACTTCTTTTCTTTCGATTTCCGCATCTGAAATTGTTGTTTTACATTTAGGACACCAATTCATTGGCTGAGTAGATTCATAAATTAATCCTTCTTTATAAAGTTTTATAAATGTTTCCTGGGTGCATTTTCTGTATTCAGGAGAATCAGTATAGTATTCAAAATTTGGTAAAATTAATCCTCTCTCACAAATTTTTTTGAAATTTTTTGTAAATTCATCTAATTTTTCTTTACAAATTTTTAAATAAGTTTCTCTATCTACTTTATCAGGGGTTATATTTTCATACTTTTCCAAGTAATATTCAATTGGTAATCCATTTCTATCCCATCCTAACGGAAATAGAACATTATACCCTAACATTCTTAAAGCTCTTGCTAAAGTATCGAAGTAAGCACTATAAACAAATGCCCCCACATGCCATGTTGGGCTTACATAAGGAGGAGGGGTATCTATTATTGCTATTTTTTCAGAATTTTCATCAAATTTCCACCAGTCTTCATTTTTCCAAATAGAATACATTTCCATTTCTTTTTTAAAGTCCCATTTCTTTTCCAACAATAATAACCACCTCTTATTAATTTGTGTATTACATTTATTATGCTATTAATTAATAAAGTAGATTTTTATGATTTTTGTTTAATATGTGAAGAATTAGGAATAGAAGATATCTATTACATTGAAGAACTTTATCAACAATATGTTAAAAGTGAATATAGCGACCCTAAAGAATTTTTAAAAAATATTTTATTTAAATCAGAAGAACAAAGCGAAATATTAAACAAATTAATAAACTGGTACAAAGAAATTTCTAATTATATTCCTGTTCCTATCTATGTAATTGCGCTATTTCTTGAAGAAAACAATTTTAACCCAAATTCAAAAGAAGAACTTCAAGAATATTTAATTAAAAATATTAAAAAACTGCTAAACTTTTTAGAAAATAAAACAGAAGTACAAGAAAAATTGGCTGAAAAATATAAAATAGAAATAAGTGAAGATACTATAAAACGAATTTATAGTGAAGCTCAATCTATTTATTTCTATATTAAGTATGGAACACCCACATATGCTAGATATGAGTACAAGAGGTTTTGGATTTTATGTTTTGGAGAAGAATATTTAAAAACAAAACCGCCTGAGAATGAAGAATATAAGAAAACTGAAACAAAAGAAGAAGATAAAGTTCTATCTTTAGAAAATCCTTTTGTTTTTATATTTGAGTTATCATATTATTTAGGGAGAATATATAGACTCCAATATTATAAAGAAATCATTCAAAATTATATAATTTATTTATATTACAAAAAGAAAGGTTTTAAACAAGTTATGATTTCTACAATTTTAAACGAATCTAAATATTGGAGCATATACTTCAATAAATATAAAGATGAAGCAGCAGAATGGTTTACTAAAAGTTTCGAGAGAGAGATAGATAAAAACTATGTTAAAATCATTATGAACGATTTACATCGTGATAATATATCTAAATCATTATCTTTTTTAGCAGCATTATGTATGATATTTTACAAAGATGTATCTTTGTTTTTTATTAAACATCCCGAATTCAAAAGATTGGCTAAAAAATATTTAAATATAGATGTTGATAAATATATATTACGATGTGGACATCCAAAAAGAGTTCTCAAAATTAATAAAGAAAAAGTAAAAATACTAATAGAACCTATAAAACTTCTGATTGAATATGTAGATGGAAAAATATCAAAAGAAGAATTTGCTGAAAAATTCTTAAAAACAATAATAAAAAACAAAAATCAAATATTAGTTGAATAATTTATATTCATGGGATGTCCCATAGGAGACATAATACCAAGAAAAAAGATTTCAATAGAGGAATTAACGGGAAAAACTATTGCTCTAGATGCTTTAAACACAATTTATCAATTTCTTTCAGTAATTAGAGACAAAACTGGAAAACCAATGGTAAATTCAGAAGGAAAAATAACCTCTCATCTAATAGGATTATTTTATAGAACTGTGAACTTATTAGAAGATGATATAAAAGTAGTTTATGTATTTGATGGGCAACCTCCTGAATTTAAAAAGAAAGTATTACAAAAAAGGAGAGAAACTAAAGAAGAAGCTAAAAGAAAATATGAAGAACATCTAAAAAAAGGAAATTTCGAAGAAGCAAGAAAATATGCCAAACAATATAATATTGTTGATAATTGGATTATAGAAAGTTCGAAAGAACTTTTGGAATATATGGGAGTGCCTGTAGTTCAAGCGCCTTCTGAAGGAGAAGCCCAAGCAAGTTACATGACTAAAAATGTTTGTTTTGCAGTAGGAAGTCAAGATTATGATTGCTTATTGTATGGAGCAAAACATATAGTTAGAAATCTAACAATAAGTAAAGATAATTTAGAATTAATTTCTTTAGAAGAAGTTTTAAATAAATTAGAAATCACTTATGAAAAGTTAATATGGTTAGGAATTATTGTAGGAACTGACTTCAATGAAAAAGTTCCGGGAGTTGGAATAAAAAAAGCATTAGAATTAGTGAAGAAGTTTGATAAAATAACTTCTATATTCGCAGCATTAAATTACAAGCCAGATTATGATTATGAAAAAATAATAGAATTTTTTAAAAATCCACCTCACGTGGATGTTAAAGTTCAGTTTAAAAAACCAAATCGAGAAAAAATATTAGAATTTCTAGTAGAAAAAAATGATTTTTCGAGAGAAAGAGTTGAAAAATATTTAGATAAATTAGAAAGGCACGTTGGATTTCAAACTAGTTTATTTTAATTTTTAATGAAATATTATACTACAACAGAAGGAATTGGAGGAGTTATTAAAACACGCCCGGAAGATTTTATAGTAGAAGAGATTATAAATTTTCCTCCAGAAGGGAATGAACATACAATATACAAATTAATTAGAAAAAATATTGACATATATAACGTTTTAAGAACAATAAAGAAAAAATTAGGGATTAGTTATTCTCGATTTGGATTTTGTGGAATAAAAGATAAAAATGCTTTAACAATTCAATATATTTCTATTTGGAAAGTAGATGTGGATTTTCTTGAAGGCAGAAATTGGCGATTAATAAAAGTTAAAAAATCAAAAAGAAAACTAAAACCATCTGATTTGGTAAAAAATAAATTTAAGATAATTGTAAGAGATATAGAAAGAAAAACAGTAGAAGAAACTTTAAAGCAGTTAGATTATTTCCCAAATTATTTTGGGATTCAAAGATTTGGAATAAGATTTATAAATCATGTAGTAGGAAGACTAATTCTAGAAAAAAAATTAGAAGAAGCGATAGAAATTTTGTTGACATTTTCTCCAGAAGATGAAAATCCAAAAGTTAAAGAAGCTAGGAAATTGTGTTTAGAAGGAAATTATAAAGAGGCTTTAAACGTTTTTCCAAAATCAATGAGAATTGAAAGATTAATATGTGATTTATTGTTAAAAAATTTTCCATATGAAAAAATAATTTTATCTATCCCAAAAAGCATTTTGACTATTTTTCCCCATGCTTATCAATCTTACTTGTTTAATAAATTAGTTGAGAAAAAAATGGAGCGTATATTAGGTGTTTTACCAGGATATAAGATAAAAATTCCTGAAGAAATAAGAGAAGATTTAAATGAAATTTTGGAAGAGGAAAATGTTGATATAAAACTATTCAAAGGGTGGGATAAAAGAATAAGATGTCCTGGAGATTATAGATATATTATGGAAAAATATGAAAATTTCAAGTTTGAATATTTTAATAATTCTGTTTTATTTAAATTTGAATTACTTCCAGGTTGTTTTGCCACAAGTTTATTGAGAGAATTCATGAAGAATGATTTAGAAATTTGGAAAAGATTAGAAAATTATACTAAAAGATTATACAAGAAATACGTTTATTAGGTTTGGTTGCTTCACTACCATTTTAGTAAGAATTTCTTAATTCGACCTATTATAGATTCTCTTTCTTTTTTACCGAAAATTTCATTAACTATTTCTTCATTCTCCTTTTCTTTTTTCATTTTTAGATGCTCTTCTATTTTTCTAAGTTGAATATTTATATCACCGTTCTCTCTTATGTATTTTATTTCTTTTGAATCTCCTACTATATCTACATCTACATATTCGCTATCATATTTTTCAACATAAAAAATATCTTGTTTTGTAATAGATGCGAACGCCAAAACTTCTAGTATACTACCTTTAACATAATCTGTTTCTTTAATGTTTTTATTTCTTTCTACAAATGTCTCTAAGTACTTACTTAAGTCATTCTTTTCCACTTTATCTATTTCTACAATTTCTGGTATTTTAGCAGATATACCATTAGCCTTAATTTCGTGTGATAACTCATCTACTTTTTTTACTACTTCATTTAAATTTATGTATTTTAAATCCGATTTATTTAATTGAATTCCCACAATTGCAAATTCATTACCTCTGTGAGCTTTTATATCTGGTACTAATTTTAACAAAAATATAAAGTCATCGTAGGTAAATACAACAAATGATTCTCTTCTAGATGTTGCAAGATCTATCTTATAAGGTATCCTATTGTCCTCAAAAATCTTTTTTATTAAATCATCATTTGGTATTATAAAGTCATACCCACTGCTGATAAGTATAATCTTCCTTTTAAAAC
>CAZNYH010000119.1:0-3768 GCA_964577235.1 uncultured archaeon
CCTCCCCAATGAAACTTTCTTTCCATATCTCAAAGCAAATTTTTCATCCTTCTTTGGAAGCCCGATATGATCTCCTAAAACAAACAAAAGTTTGTTTCCATATTCAATATCTAAAAAATCTGTTCCTTTTTCCTCCAAAACATAAATTTCATATCCTTGCTCATATTTTTCTTTTATTATTTGCTGAAAAGACTTTTTATCTACTTTTATTCCATCTATTTTTTCTCCATTTAAAACTCTTCTTAAAACATCTGTCCAAGAAACTTCATCACAAGGAACATTAATATTAGATATTTCAATATGTTTAGGAGGTTCAGGAGGACCCGTTAATACCACATGAAAAATTACGTTGTTTCTTATAGCATGGGATAAATAAAAACTCATCAAAATACACTGATATACAACATCTAATCTTCCTGCTTCTCTTAAAGTTTTAAAATTTCCTTTTGTCCATCCTTTTCTACAAAATAATAAAAATTCTCTCATTATACATCATAAACAACTCTTAAAATGTATTTGTTATTTTTTTTCTCTACTTTAAAGTTATGTTTTGTAACTGCCTTTATTAAACAATTAATGTTGTGGTTTTTCAACTTTTCTCCAAAAACTTTGATTTTATTATTTACTTCTACTCTTTTTGGAATAAACTTTTTAACTTCGAACAGATAAATTAAGTCTTCAATGAAATTGAAAATCATTTCTTCTAAATTATTTCCTCTTTTTTCCAAGATATAACTTTCTTCTTCACCTATTTTAGAATCTGTTAATGTTTTTAAAAAAGTAATTAACGCTCCCTGAAACAATTCTTTTTCAGAATTACATATTACTTCATACCCAACATCTGCAGTATATTCTTCTAATTCTTTTATTTCCATAAGATTTTCTAAGGTAAAAGATATAAATCACTCTACATATTTAAATAAATATAATTATAATAGGAGGTGTTAAAATGGAGGAACAAAGAGTCCAACAACCAGTTTACATTTTAGCAAAAGACTCTCAAAGAACAAGAGGAAAAGAAGCACTATACTTAAATATATTAGCAGCAAAAGCAGTTGGTGAATTAGTTAGAACTACATTAGGCCCAAGAGGAATGGACAAAATGCTTTATGACGAATTAGGAGATATTAAAATCACAAACGATGGAGCAACAATTTTAGATTCTGCTCCTATAGCACACCCAGCAGCAAAAGTAATTGTGGAAGTTGCAAAAGCCCAAGATAATACAGCAGGAGATGGAACTACTACTGCAGCAGTTTTAGCAGGAGAATTTTTAGGCCAAGCATTGGAATTATTAGAAGAAGGAATTCATCCTTCTATAGTAGTAAGAGGATATAGATTAGCAACTGAAAAAGCAAAAGAAATCTTAAAAGAAATGGGTAAAGAAGTAACATTTGATGATGTTGACACTTTAAAGAAAGTTGCTTTAACATCAATGACAGGAAAAACAGCAGAAGCTAGAGAAAAATTAGCCGAAATGGTAGTAGAAGCCATAAAAACAGTAGCAGAAAAAAGGGGAGACAAAATTGTAATTGACATTGATCAAATAAAAATCGAGAAAAAAGCAGGAGGAAGTATAGAAGATACTCAATTAGTTAAAGGTATTGTGATTGATAAAGAAGTAGTGCATCCAGGAATGCCAAAAAAAGTAGAAAAAGCAAAAATAGCACTATTAGATGTTGGTTTAGAAGTTAGAAAAACTGAAATTGATGCAAAAATAGAGATTACATCACCAGAACAAATAAGCGCATTTTTAGCACAAGAAGAACAAATGATTAAAGAAATGGTGGATAAAATTGTAGAATCAGGAGCAAATGTAGTATTCTGCCAAAAAGGTATTGATGAATTGGCACAACACTATTTAGCAAAAGCAGGAATTTTAGCAGTAAGAAGAGTTAAGAAATCAGATATGGAAAAACTAGCAAGAGCAACAGGAGCAAAAATTGTTACAAGAGTTGAAGATTTAACTCCAGAAGATTTAGGATATGCAGAAGTTGTAGAAGAAAGAAAAGTAGCAAAAGAATCAATGGTATTTGTAGAAGGCTGCAAAGATCCTAAGTCAGTAACAATATTAATAAGAGGAGGTTCAGAACATATTGTAGAAGAATGTGCAAGAGCAGTTGAAGACGCAATAGGAGCAGTAGCAAGTGCAGTAGAAAGTGGAAGAATATTACCGGGAGGAGGAGCTACAGAAGCTCATTTAGCGGTTAAATTAAGAGAATATGCAACCACAGTAGGAGGAAAGGAACAATTAGCAATCGAAAAATTTGCAACAGCACTAGAAATAATTCCAAAAACATTAGCAGAAACAGCAGGTTTAGACCCAATTGACGTAATAGTAGAACTAAGAGCAAAACACTCAAAAGAAGGAGAACAATGGGGAATAGATGTATTTGAAGGAAAAATAACAGATATGTATAAGAAAAACGTAATTGAGCCATTGAAAGTAAAACAACAAGCAGTAGTTTCAGCAGCAGAAGCGGCACAAATGATTTTAAGAATTGATGATATTATCATAGCAACATCTAAAAAAGATAAAGACAAAAAAGAACCATCTGAAGAATTTGAATAATATATTTTTTATGGAGGAATTGAGAAGCATCCTTAACAAGTATTCTTTAGACATGATAGTAATTCCATCCCACAAAAATCCTAATTTTATACGATTTACAAAAATTAAAGCAGATTATAGTTATTTAATTGTTGAAAATGAAACTTATATTTTAACAAGTGAATTTGATAAAAACCTATTTTCAAGAAAATTCAAAATTGTTAAAGGAAAACTTCTAGAAAAAATCAAAAATAAAGTAATTGGAATGGACATCAAAAATTTGCCATATTACTTTGTAAATTATCTCGAGAAATATTGCAAAATAATTGATATTTCGGAAGAAATAGAACAAATAAGAATGAAAAAAACAAAAGAAGAAATTGAAAACATTAAAAAAGCAATAAGAATTACAGAAAAAGTGTTGGAATTAATCTACCAAATTGATGTTAAAAAGTTTACAGAATTAGAACTAAAATATTATTTAATTAAAGAAGGATGTAATTATTTAGTTTCTCCTGCTTTTGAAGTTTTAGTTGCATTTGATGAAAATGCTATAAATCCACACCCAATTTCAGGAAATAGAAAACCAAAAAAAGCAATTTTAATAGATATTGGATTTAAATATAATTATTATGTTAGTGATATTACTAGAACGTTTATTTTAGATCAAAAACTAAAAAATCTTTATGAAAAAGTGTTAAACGTACAAGAAGAATGTATAGACATGGTAAAGGAAGGAATTAAATTTTCTGAAATTCAAGATTTTGCTGATAAAAAATTAAATATGATTCATGGGATAGGCCATGGAATTGGACTGGAAGTCCATGAAAGACCAACATTAAAAGATTATTTAATTGAAAATTCTGTTATTACTATAGAACCAGGATATTACAAAAAAGTAGGAATAAGAATAGAAGACGATATATTAGTTAAAAAAGATAAAAGAGAAATTTTATCTAAATTTCCAAAGCAATTTGATGAAATTTTGTTATGAATAATTTTCACATATATAAAACAAAAATCCTATGTAGTTAATGTTGGAACTGCTTTTACTTTTGGTGTTCTGTTTTGCCCTCGCACTTATGAGTGTAAAAATCGTAAGACAGTCAGAAGTTGGTTTAGTTGAAAGATTTGGAAGATTTAATAGAGTACTTCAACCAGGAATTAACTTCATAATTCCAATATTAGAAACTGTTAGAATAGTAGATTTAAGAGAA
>CAZNYH010000120.1:0-5927 GCA_964577235.1 uncultured archaeon
TTTTCTTACTATATGGTAAACATTAGAGTATTTCAAAGATAATTCTTTGTGCTTGTTAAAAATCTTTTCATCGTCAGAATCATCGATAATATAAATGTTTATAAGTTCTTTCGGATAATCAGAGTTTAGAATTGAGTTTACGCAATTAGTACAATCATCATTGTATGTTGGAATTAAGACAGCAAGTTTTTTATTTTGGATTTTTTTATATTTGTTCTTTGTGAAGACTAATTGAAGGTATGAAATAATGTATATTAGTGAAACTAACAATGAGTATATCATTATAGAAATCTAAGCAAAATTAAAAATATTATTGGGACAAAAGGTGCTATTAAACTCCCTAAAAGAACACCTCTATTGTCAATATTCATCGTTCTTATTTTTTCAACCCCGTAGAGTTTCATACCTATATATAGTATAGCAACATATGTTGAAAATAGTAAAAATAGAAGTTCTTTAAATACCAAAAATAGCGCTACTCCTAAAAGAGCAATTATATATATCATCCATTCTTTTTCCTTAACATATTTCTTGTAAAAGTATTTATAAATTATTGTATATCCTACACTTATCAAAACTCCAAAGAGCCATATCCATAAAGGTATATCTACTCCAAAAGAAAATGAATATATAAACATTCCAAAAAAGAATTTGGAACATTCAAACAGAGGCATTGAAACTTCTTTAATCTTTAAAAAATTATGAAAATAAATTGCCACCAAAATCATCAAAAAAATCCACAACAAATTTTTTAAAGTGAAGTATACAATTCCAATAATAATAAGAGTTATTGCCAAATAAACACATTTATTTCTAAATCGGTGATAAGTTGATTTTGCTAATTTTTCTGGCTTTTTTTGATCTTCTTTATAATCAACAATATCATTTATTAGATATACAAGCGAATATATTGTTGAAAATATTAATGAGTGAATTAAGTCAAAAGGATTTACAAACCCATATACATAAAACATTGTAAAATATCCCCATAATACTTGAAATACATTTTTCCAATAACTCAATATAACTGAATTTATCATTAAAATATTTATGGAAAATGAACTAGAAAAATTATATCAAGAAT
Source organism: uncultured archaeon (assembly GCA_964577235.1). Taxonomy (GTDB): domain Archaea; phylum Iainarchaeota; class Iainarchaeia; order JAADDC01; family CAZMYQ01; genus CAZMYQ01. The sequence continues at coordinate 1,085 of CAZNYH010000120.1, forward strand.
ATGAAAAATTAGCAGAAAAGTTGAATGTAAAACTAAATCCAAATAAAGAGTTAGTGTTTGGAATTTTAAGAGGATTATTATTAAATGAAAAGCGATATGGAAAAAGATATTGTCCTTGCAGAATTGAGAAAATAGAAGAAAATGTTTGTCCATGTAAATGGATGAAAGAAGAAATCGAAAAAGAAGGAAGATGTCATTGTGGATTATTTGTAAAAAAATCTTGATTTTGTAGCGCCGGGGCAGGGATTCGAACCCTGGCCCCCATTGCGGGGACGGGATCTCAAGTCCCGCGCCTTACCACTCGGCCACCCCGGCAGTATTAATATTAATCTTTAAAATTATATAAATCCTTTCCACAAATAAAACATCTTTTTCCTTTTTGAGTTAAATTTCCGCAATTAGGACATTTTATATATAACTCTTTAATTTTTTCTTCGATGTCTCTTGAACTTAAATGCACATATACTCTTGCCATTTTACTTCCGCCTATCCAGCCTGCAAATTCACAAAGTTGTTGATCTGTTAAATACTTTGCTAAATATGTTAATCTTGAATGTCTAAATATATATGGATAAACCCGCTTATTTAAGATTTTACTCCTTCTCTTTATTATTTTTCTGATTCCATCATAACTTAATTTTTTTCCTGATTTTGATATCCATAAGTAATCTTTTACGTTTTTAATCCATTCTTTTAAGTATTTCGCTGAAAATATACATCTAATTACTCTTTCTCCTGTCTTTCCTTTCACTCTTATTAAACATCCTACATCATCAAATATTACATCATCTTTCCTTAAATTTATTATTTCCCCAATTCTCGCACCGCTTTCATATAATAACGAAATTAGTGCTTTATCTCTTAAATTTTTACAAGAATTTACCAATTGAAAAATCTCTTCTTCTGAAATAATCTCTGGCAATTTTCTTTCACTATATTTCAATGAAACTTTAATGTCCTTTATTAAATGCTCTTTCTTTATGAACTTATAATATTTTTTTAAAGTTTGTTTGTATTCTCTTTTTGTATATGGTGAATAATCCGAGAGTTCTATCTTAATCAAAAAGTTTTCAATATCTTTTTTTGATACTCTTTTTAAACTTTTATTCAAAAATTCTTTAAACTTTTTTAAACAACACAAATACCTATAAATTCTTGTTTTTGAGAGTCCTTGGGAGATTAAATAATTTAGAAATTCTGAAAATTCAGAATCTTTAGTGAACTTTATTAGTTTTTGCATTATTCTTTTAGTACTTTACTAATTCCTAACTCATCCTGAATTTTCAAAGTACCTTCTTTTTTAAGTAAAATTTCTTTTAATTCTGATACATCATATCCATGAACTTCAAAAGTGTTTATAATTCTTTTTATTAGTTCTTCAACTGTTGTAATTTCTCCTTGAGAGAAAGGGCCTGCTGAATATTCATATTTATCATTAATAATGACTTTTGACTTTGGAGATAGTACAATCAAACAATTAAATATTTCTTGAATTTCATATTCTTCTTCTTTATATTTTCCTTCTTTTAAAGGAATTGTATCTGAAAATCTATAGCCACAATTTTCACAATTAAACCCATATATTAAGCATTCTCCAAAGTGAGGTATCTCTATAACTTTAAATAATATTTTGCCTTTTTTGTTACATGATGGACAATTAATTTCCATAAATATTTTAATGCTAATTTTAATAGCAATAATTGTAGTTTATATTTATTTATACGTTGAACTTTATGAATCTTATGATACTCTTTATTATTCGTTTCCTGTGAAGTATTATGATAAAATAGATGAAAAAGTGGTAAAAATTTCAAAAACTATTCTTAATGAATATAAAAATTTGTGTAGAAAAGGGAAAATAATTTCTCTTCAAGACTTTTTTGAGGAGAAAGGAATTAATAAATTGAATTACTTATACTCTTTTGATTTAGAAGGTTATTGTATTTGTCGCGAGAATTCTTGTACTCCAGTAATTTTAAAATGTGAATTTGAAAATTTATTTACTGGTAAAAAGTATAATATTTTATGAAAGGGTTATCTCAAATTGTAATTTTCCTATTTGGTTTTGCAATTTTTTTATTGTTATTTTCCGCATTTACCTATGGAGTTTTCAAAATTTATAAACCTGTCATTACAGAAAATCCAAAGATAGAATTTTTTTGTAAATATGATGGAAACTTATATGTAAAAAATATAGGTTTTGATCCAGCAAGAAAGGTTTACATAATAGTTGTTGATAATAATGGAGACTTGAATTATAGATTTATTGCTTGGGATTTATACCCAGGAGAAGAAATTAAAATTAATAATTTAGATATAAACTATGTGATTGTTTTATCTTCAAAATATGGAACTAGATGTTAAGATTTTCTAATTCTTTAATGATTTCTTCCTCAGATTTACCTTCTATGTTAATTACTCTTTTTAGTGGAGATATGTGTCTAACATTACATTTTCTTGCTTTTTTTCGTTTTAGTGTAATTATTTTAACAAAATTTTCATCAATGATTTCTGTTATTACACCCAAAGTCCCTGCATCTCTTCCTTTTAATTTTATTACAACTCTTCCGACTTCAATCATTTACTCCACCTCTTTAATAGAACTTTTACATATGGTTGTTTTTTAAATGAAACTTCTTTGATATCTTTAATTCCTTCTTTTACTAATAAAGCCTCTTGAATTATTTCTTGAACACATTTGTTACATAAATTTCCTCCAAAAATTCTTTCTGGTCGCTTTTCAGTTTTTGCCAATTTTCTAACTTCTGCAGGTCTTAATCCATGAGGTACTCCATGAAGCATTTTCCCGCATAATCCACACACATGTTTTCCTGTTTTCTTAAGCACTTTTCTCAATACTAATTTTCCTCCAGGAGTTCTTACTTTTTTTATTGGCATTTAATCACCTCTATTAATATATTGCTTTTTGTAAAAAATATATTTTTGTAAACACATCATAATGTTAATAATAAACTTATGAAGAAAAAAAGGAAAACTACTGAAAAATTTTTTATTTATGCGTATGATCCTAAAATTAAAAGGCGAGTTGTTCATGTTGTTATCAATGGATGGGCTTATTCGCTCGTAACAGGACATAAATTCAAGTATAAACCAAGAGGTGGTAAAAATACTAAAAATAGATAAATACAATCTACAATTTTTATTAAATGATAAAGATATTATAAGCAAAATAAAAAATGAAGTCAAAGAAAATAGATTATTAAATGCTTTATTATTAGCACATGGTTATATAGAGGCGTATTTATTTGAGTTGATTTTATATAGTGGAGAAAAACCAATTAATATAAAAAGTTTTAGTAAAAATACAATCGAGAATATAGAAAGAATAAATTTTAATACTTTACTTCATATTAATTTAATTTTATCAAACATTCCTTTTGATTTGTATAAGCGTATATTGGAATTTAACAAATACAGGAATAATATAGTTCATGGATTAGTTGGGATAGATTTACGCAATGAAAAAGAAAAGAAAAATATGATAAAGCAAATAAAGAATGCTATGGAAATAATCCCTATTTTATATAAAATATATGATAGAAAAATCAAAGAGAAAAGTGAAATATTTGAAAAAAATTCTTAGCAATTTAAAAGATATATTTTTAAAATCTTACAAAATTAATGGCAGGTGGATATTTTTTATAAAGGTTTGGAGGAAAAATGGGTAAAAATATGGGAGGAAAAAAAAGTTTTTGAACCCAAAAAGAAAGATAAAAAGTTCTTTATAATATTTGCTTATCCTGGGCCTTCAGGGTATTTACACGTGGGGCATTTAAGGAATTACACTTATACAGATGTAATTGCGAGATATAAGAGAATGAGAGGATATTCTGTTTTATTCCCAGTAGGAGTTCATGCAACTGGGAATGTAGCAATAGGATTTGCAAAAAAACTACAAAGAGGGGATAAAGATACAATAGAGTATTTAAAAGCATTTGGAGTTGATGAGGAAACCATTGAAAAATTGAAGGATCCATATTTTGTGGCGGAATTTTTTGACAAAGAATATATTAAATTATACAAAATGTTGGGTTTCTCAATTAATGGGGAGTACGATACCACAACGATAAGACCAGAATATCAAAAATTCATCGAGTGGCAATTCAAAAAACTCATGGAAAAAGGATATTTAGTTAAAAAACCATATTATGCGTGGTATTGTCCAAATTGTGGGCCTGTTGCTGTCGATCCTTCTGAAACAGATATTTCAAAAGGTGGAAATGCTGAAATGATTAAATTTACAATAATTAAATTTAAATATAAAGATTATATTTTACCTTGTGCTACTTTAAGACCTGAAACAATTTTTGGAGTAGTAAATATATGGGTAAATCCTAACGCTGAATATGTCGTAATTAAATATAAAGGAGAAAAATGGATTGTAAGTAAAGAATGTGCTGAAAAATTGAAATATCAAAAGGATATTGAAATTACTGAAGAGAAATTTAAAGGAGAAGATTTATTAGAAACTGCTATTCATCCATTGAACAATAAAGAAATTCCGATTTTACCAGGAGAATTTGTAAATCCAGATATCGCCACAGGAGTTGTAATGTCAGTTCCATCTCACGCTCCTTATGATTATGTAGCATTGAAAGAATTAAATAACGAAATTGCTAAAAAATGCCTTGAAAATATGATTCCACTAATTAAAACAGAAGGTTATTCGGAATTTCCAGCTAAAGAGACTGTGGAGAAAATGAACATAACTTCTCAAAAAGATCCAAAATTAGAAGAAGCTACACAAAAAATTTATAAAGATGAGTTCCATAAAGGAGTTCTAAATGAAAATTGTGGAGAATTTGCAGGAATGAAAGTTCAT